>CAZTVJ010000141.1:0-8189 GCA_964616935.1 uncultured Acidimicrobiales bacterium
GCCCTCGCCCCGCAGCTTGGCGGCGTAGGCCGCCGTGATGGCCTGTGTCGCCGTCATCGCCGTGAGCTTGTCGGCCATCATCGAGCGGATCAACGAGGGCACGCCCGTGGCCGGGTCGGCCTGCACGCCGGCCAGGCCCGACAGCGCCTGCACGATCGGGTCGTACGCACGTCGACCGGCATACGGCCCGCTCTCACCGAAACCGGAGATCGACACCTAGATCAGCGCCGGGTTGTCCGCACGAAGGACGTCCGTGCCGATACCGAGGCGGTCGGCGACGCCCGGCCGGTAGTTCTGGACGAACACGTGGGCGCCGGCACTGAGCCGCCGCACCACCGTGACGCCCTCGGGGCGATCGAGATCGACCACGATGGCGCGCTTGCCGCGGTTGGTGTTGGCGAACCACCCCGACATGCCGTTCTTCCGGGTGCCGTACACGCGCAACACGTCTCCTGGCGCGGGCGACTCCACCTTCACGACGTCGGCCCCTTGCTCGGCCAGCATCTGGGTGGCCCACGGACCCGAGACCATGGTCGAGCAGTCGACCACTCGCATGCCGCTCAACGGACCAGCCATCGCGCCTCCCCAAGCCTCCGGCAACGCTCGACGCTGCCCCCGCGTGGCATTCTGCCCGTTCGATGAACGAGTTGACCTTCCACGCCGCGTTCCTCCGGGGCTCGTCGATCCATCCGGGCAAGGTCGCCGTCATCGACGGCGCCTACCAGGCCACCCATGCCCAACACCGCGAGCGGGTGCTGCGCCTGTGCGCTGCCTTGCGGGGCCTCGACCTCGGGCCACAGGACCGGTTCGCCGTGCTGTCCGGGAACAACCACGCCTACCTGGAGCTGTGGCACGCCAGCGGGCTCGGTGCCGCCGTCATCAACCCCCTGAACATCCGGCTCAACCCGAGGGAGCTCCGCTACATCCTCGACGACTCGGGCACGGAGGTCCTGTTCTGCGACGCCACCTTCGCCCCGCTCGTCGCACAGCTGCGAGCCGACGGCGCTGGGCTTCGTGCCGTCGTGCTGCTCGGCGACAGCACCGATGACCTCGGGTGTGATCACCGCTACGAGGACCTGCTTGCCGCGTGCGTGCCTGAGCTGCCATCCGAACCCGGTGAGGACGACGCCCACATCCTGATGTACACCGGCGGTACCACCGGTCTCCCGAAGGGCGTCGTTCTCACCCAGCGGAACGCCGCGCTGTGCCTCTACCACATGACCATGTCGTTCGCCCTGGACGACTCCTTTCGCTACCTGACGTTTCTCGCCATGTTCCACGTTTCGGGCTCGCTCGGCATCTGGGGACCGTGGTCGGGCGGTGGCACCGCCGTGATCCTGCCGGGCTTCGAGCCGGGAGCCTTGATGGACGCCATCGAGGACCACCAGATCACCGACTGCGGCTTCGTCCCCACCATGCTCGCGATGATCCTCCAGCACCCCGAGTTCCAGCCCGAACGGCTGGCATCGCTCCGTTCGGTGGGCTACGGCGCTGCGCCCATGCCTCGCGGTCTGTTGCTGCAGCTGCTGGAGCTGTTCCCCGACCTCGGCATCTTCCAGGGGTACGGCATGACCGAGGGCACCGGTGTGATCACCTACCTCTCTCCCGCCGACCACCGCGCCGGTGGAGATCCACTGGCGTCCGTCGGCCGGCCGATGCACGGCGTGCGGTTCTCCATCCGCGGACCCGATGGCCAGGAGCTGCCGAGCGGCGAGATCGGCGAGGTGCGCATCCGCTCCGGCACGATCATGCGGGAGTACTGGAACCAACCGCAGGCGACGGCTGAAGCACTGCGGGACGGGTGGTACCACTCGGGCGACGCCGGTTACGTCGACGAGCAGGGCTACCTCTACCTGGTCGATCGGGTGAAGGACATGATCGTGTCGGGCGGCGAGAACGTGTACTCCAGCGAAGTCGAGAACGCCCTCTCCACCCACCCGGCGGTCGCGGCAGTGGCCGTGATCGGCGTGCCGCACGACCTGTGGGGCGAGGCGGTCCACGCCATCGTCGTCGTAAGGCCCGGCGCCGCCGTCACCGAGCAAGAGCTCCAGGCCCACGCCCGCCAGTCGGTGGCCGGGTACAAGGTGCCCAAGACCGTCGAGCTCCGGGACGCAGCGCTGCCGCTGTCGGCCGCCGGCAAGGTGCTCAAGCGTGAGCTGCGCCGGCCGTTCTGGGAGCCGTGACGCCTGTCGGCGCGTATGATCGCCGGCTGGTCGCTGCTCGGGCTGCGATCGGCGAGAGGGGTGCCGCATGAGGTTCGGGCGTGTCGTGCTGGCGAGCGGGCTCATCGGTGTCGGCGTGGTCGCGTTGTCCCAGAGTGCGACGGCTCAGGTCGCCACCTGTACCGGGAACGAGGTCATCCAGCAGGCGCCCTACACCTGCCAGGGCACCAGGACCGACGCGGGCATCACCACCACGGCCGTGCTCTCGGTCGACGCGGTCGGCCGAGCGGTGGCCGACTTCACCCTCACCGAGCCCGCCGCTGCACCCGTGCCGATCGCCATGCACAGCTGGATCGGCATCGACACCGGCCCCGACATCGTGGTCACCGGGGCCATCCCGCAAGGCTCGACCACGGGTCAGCTCTTCATCCCCGTCATCAACTGCGGCCAGCTCGACATCAAGTCCGTCGTCATCACCCCGGGCGTGCCCGCCGGTGAGATCGTCGGCCCCTACGTCACGTGGGGCGTGAACTGTCAGCAGGCGCCGACGACCGTGCCCACGACGGTGGCACCGACGACGCTCGGGCCGACGACCACGGGAAGCGTGTCGCCCACCAGCGCCGCTCGGCCGACCTCCACGTTGCCCACCACGGGCGGCGACTCGAGCCGTCCGCTCACCTGGGCCGCACTCGGCCTGGTAGCCGGCGCTGCGCTGCTGCTCGTGTCGCGGCGCTGGGGCGCCGACGCCCGCTAAGCGGTGCCGTCGCGGACAGCGGCCGGGCGGCCACCCCACCACGCCCGCTCCGCCGGGATCGCGTCCGTCGTGCCGGTAGCGGCCTCTTTCGCAACGCGCCAACCCCACCCGGAGATGATCCGGAAGCGGCGGAAGCGCCAGAGCCCGTCGTCGCATGGGATGGCCTCACCCTGGTACTGCCCGCCCTGCGCGTAGCCGCCGCCCCCGCCTGCAGTGAGGAAGTAGGCGCTGAGCCATCCCGTCGTTGCGTCGGGAGCGACCTCGATCGCGACGTTCGCGGCGTGGTGGCCACCTTGGATGGCCGGGGCCACCCTCGTGTGATCGGTGTAGAGCGGCAGGATCTCGTCGTGGCCGGTGAGCAGCAGGTCCTGCATGGTGCCGGGCGGGAAGTTGACCACCTCCAGCACGGCATCGGCGGTGAAGACACCCTGCACGAGCTCGTCGGGGTAGCCGACGTCGAGGCTGTACAGGTAGCGGTTGAACACGCCCCGGACGGCCTCCTTGGCCTCCAGCACGGCCAGGCGGGCCACCACTGCTCGAAGATCGATGTCACTCATGGTCACCTCAGACGATGGCGTCGCCGCGCGCTCGGCGCGGCGGCAGGACGACGGGCTGGCCGATCCACGAGCCGATGGTCTCGCCCGTGCGGCCGTCGGGACCCTCGGCCAGCAGGTCGAGCAGCAGCTGCGCCTGCTCCACCGGCGTCATCCACGTGGCCACCACGTCATCGGGCGGTTCGGTGCCGCGGTGAGCGAAGAGGCTGCGAAGCATCGGGGTGTCGACCGCGCCCATGGCCATGGCGTTCACCCGGATGCCGTGGGGCCGCAGCGCCCACGCCCATGCTTGGGTGAACCCGTTCAGCGCCCACTTCGACGCGCCGTAGACGTCGGTGGTGGGCGGGTTCGTCCCGGGGAAGTCGGCCGGCCGGGGCGGCAGCACGTAGTAGGTGCCGATGTTCACGATGTTCCCGCCCCCCCTGGCCATGAGGTGCGGCATCACCGCCCGTCCCATCAGGAACGCGCCGCGGGTGTTGGCCGCGAAGAGGTCGTCGAAGTCGGCGAGCGCCTGCTCCCGCGGTGCGTCGACCGGCGTCGGCCGCCAGCGCCCGGCGTTGTTCACCAGCAGGTCGACGCCTCCGAGCCCGGCCACCGCGGCGGCCACCATGCGCTCGACGTCGTCCTGCCGGCTCACATCGCCCATCAGGCAGAGCGCGGCCCCCGAGTCGGCGACTGACGCCTGCTCGTCGATGGCGGCCACCCGCGCGCCGGCATCCGTGAGCGCCGTCGTGTAGGCGAGGCCGAGGCCCTGGGCGGCGCCGGTGACGATGGCGGCCTGGCCGTCGAGCGCCCCCATCAGCCGATCGCCTGCATGGTGCCGACGCGGACGCCCCAGTCGTCGGTCAGCTCTGGCATCACGATCGGGTCGTTGACCCAGATCGGCAGGTTCCAGCCCGTGCGTCCCGACGGCCCCTCCTCGAGGAGGTCGAGGATGAACCGGGCCACGTCCTCGGGACGCTTCCAGCTGTCGATCAGCTCCTGGGTGAGCCGATCCTCACCGGTCCAGGAGCGCAGCATGTTCGAGTCGGTCGCACCCATGCTGACGGCGTTGACGCGGATCTTGCCCTCCAGCGCCCGGGCCCAGGCCAACGTCAGGCCGTTCAGCGCCCACTTCGACGAGTCGTACACGTCCATGATCGGCGCGCCGACCGTAGGCCGGCGGGGCTCGGTGTAGCAGTGGTCGGTGACGATGTTGACGATCTGGCCACCGCCGCGCTCGAGCATGATCGGCATGACGGCCCGGCCGAACAGGTACTCCCCGCGGGTGTTCACCGCAAACGTGCGGTCGAAGGCGGCGACGGCGTCGCCGAGATCGTCGGTCACGGGGGTCGGCATGCAGATGCCGGCGTTGTTGATGAGGATGTCGACGCCGCCCAGCTCGGCCACGGTCGCATCGACCACTCGCCACACGTCCTCGGGCACGGCAACGTCGGCGACCCAGCCCGCGGCCTTCACCCCGTGCTCGGCGCCGATGGCTTTGGCCACCTCTGGCGCCTCGGCTCGCACGTCGCACAGCGCGACGTCCGCGCCCGCGGCGGCCAGGGCCTGCACGTAGGCCCGGCCCAACCCGGCGGCACCGCCGGTCACCAGTGCCACCTTCCCCTGCACCCAGCTCATCCGCAGCCCCCTTGGCGTCGCTGCGCAGGTTGGCGTGCCGGGCCCTGCCGCTGCAAACTCCGGCCCGTGAAGGTCGGCATCACCAGCTTCTGCCTCGATCGCACCATCCACCCCGTACGGCTCGCCCGCGAGGCAGAAGCGCGCGGCTTCGAGTCGCTCTGGTATCCCGAGCACAGCCACATCCCGGCCAACCGCCGCACGCCGTGGCCTGGCGGCCTGAACGGCGAGCCGCTGCCCGACGACTACTGGCGCATGCACGACATGTTCAACGCCTTGTCGATGGCCGCGGCGGTCACGACAGACCTGAAGCTCGGGACGAGCGTGTGCCTGATCGGCCAGCGCGATCCCCTCTGGACGGCCAAGCAGATCGCCTCGCTCGACCACCTGTCGGGGGGGCGCTTCCTGTTCGGCATCGGGTTCGGCTGGAACCGCGAGGAGCAGGAGAACCATGGCATCGCGTGGGCCGACCGCCGGGCCATGGTGCGCGAGAAGGTCCTGGCCATGCAAGAGCTCTGGACGACGGACGAGGCCCGGTTCGACGGCCGCTTCGTTCGGTTCGAGCCGGCGTGGGCGCTGCCCAAACCGGCGCAGGGACGCATCCCGGTGCACATCGGTGGAGGCTGGGGGCCCAAGCTGTTCGACGCCATCTGCGACTACGGCGACGGGTGGCTGCCCGTATCGGCCCGCACCTCGCTCGCGTCGCGCATCGCCCTGCTGCACGAGGCGTGCGACCGCAACGGACGCGACCCGTCGACGGTGGCCATCAGCGTGTTCGGTGCCACGACCGACCCGGCCGGGCTGGAAGGCCTGGCAGCTGAAGGGGTGACGCGGGTTGTCCTGACGCTGCCGTACGAGGCCGACGACGTGGTGCTGCCCCTGCTCGACGCATGGGCGCCGCTGGCCGAGCGCTTCAACGGGATGGGGTGACGACGCCGTTCGTGGGGCACCCAGTCGGGCCGGTCCGGCGGCGCTGAACCGGCGCTTGCGGCCTACCGTTCGGGCGACAACCTCGCGGAGGTGCGCATGGACGAGTCCGGCTACCTGCTCAGCAACAGCCAACCGGAGACCGTGGAACGGTTCGACGGCCTCCAGGAAGTGCTGGACCCTGTCACGATCGGGCACCTGGACCGCCTCGGCGTCAAGGCGGGGGCGCGGTGCTTGGAGCTCGGCGCTGGCGGCGGCTCGATCGCCCGCTGGCTCGCGAACCGGGTCGGGCCGAGTGGGCATGTCCTCGCGACCGATCTCGATCCACGCTGGTTCCGACATGACGGCAGCGCGCAGCTGGAGGTTCGCCAGCACGACCTGGTGCACGACGTGCTGCCTGCCGGTCCGTGGGACCTGATCCACGAGCGGCTCGTGCTCGTCCACGTACCCGAACGCCTCGAGGTGCTCGACCGGCTGGTGGCCGCGTTGGCCCCTGGCGGCTGGCTGCTCATCGAGGACTTCGACACCGGCGAGGTCCGTACGACCGACCGCGACGGCCCGGAGCACGAGCTCGTAGCTCGGGTGGCCCAGGCCTTCAACGACTTGCTGCGGTCGCGGGGTGCGGCGACCGACTTCGCGGCCGGGGCACTGCGCCACCTCACCGGCCGCGGCCTGGTCGACACCGGGGCGAGCGGGCACGTCGCCTTCGCCGTAGGCGGCACCGGGTTCGCTCGCGTCATGGCCGCCAACACGCGCCAGGTCCGCGACCATCTGCTCGCCGGCGGCCTCACCGCCAGCGAGCTCGACCGATATCTGGCTGCGCTCGACAACCCTGAGGTCATCATCGGCACCTCGGTGCTCATCTCGGCCTGGGGACGGTGCCCGACCTGACATCGGGCCGCGCTTTCGACGTCGGGCGGAGTTCCGTGTGACACTCCTCGAACCCGATCGTGAGGGATGGCAGGTGCCAGAGGGAAGGAGCGACATGGCTGCTCGCAGTGGAGTCGGCAACGGCGATGTCGGACGTCCGGACGACCAGGGCCCGGACGTGGACGTCGTCGTGGTGGGTGCCGGCTTTGCCGGCCTGTACCTGCTGCATCGCCTGCGGACGATGGGCTTCTCGACGAAGGTGTTCGAGAGCGCCGACGACGTGGGCGGCACGTGGTACTGGAACCGCTACCCGGGCGCCCGGTGCGACATCATGACGGTCGACTACTCGTACAGCTGGGACCCCGAGCTGGAAGCCGAGTGGCAGTGGTCGGAGAAGTACGCGACGCAGCCCGAGATCCTCCGTTACCTCCAGCACGTGACCGACAAGCACGACCTCCGTCGGGACATCCAGTTCTCGACAGGCATCGACAAGGCCAGGTGGGACGAGTCCGCCTCGCTCTGGCGGGTCACGACGAGTTCCGGCGACGAGATCGCCTGCCGTCACGTCGTCATGGCCACCGGCTGTCTCTCGGCGCCCAAGACACCGGACGTCGACGGCGCGGACCGCTTCCAGGGCGAGGTGTACTCCACCACCCGCTGGCCGCACGAAGGGGTGGACTTCACGGGCAAGCGCGTCGGGGTGATCGGCACCGGTTCGTCGGGCGTCCAGTCGATCCCGATCATCGCCGAGCAGGCGACGCAGCTCACCGTGTTCCAGCGCACCCCCAACTTCTCGCGGCCGGCCAAGAACGGGGCCGTGCCCCAGGAGAAGCTCGACGCCTACGCCGCCGATCCGGTCGCCTACCGCGAGGCGGCGAGGTGGTCGGCGACCGGCGTGCAGATCGACATGCCCTTGGTGGGCGCGCTCCAGGTCTCGGAGGAGGAGCGCCTGGCGACGTACGAGCGGATGTGGGAGTCGGGCGATCTGCTCCCGCCCTCGTTCCCCGACCTCCTGATGAACGCCGAGGCCAACGAGACGCTGTGCGAGTTCCTCCGGGAGAAGGTCCGCTCGATCGTCACCGACCCGGAGACGGCCGAAGCGCTCTGCCCGAAGGACCACTACTACTGGACGAAGCGCCCGTGCCTCGACACGAGCTACTACGAGACGTTCAACCTGCCCCACGTCCGCCTCGTGGACCTGCGCACGACGCCCATCACGACCATCACCGAGACCGGCATCGATACGGCGCGGGAGTCCTTCGACTTCGACGCCATTGTGTTCGCCACCGGGTTCGACGCCATGAC
>CAZTVJ010000142.1:0-2781 GCA_964616935.1 uncultured Acidimicrobiales bacterium
AGCACCGCCAGCACGATGCCCGAGATCAGCAGGAGCCTCGGGATGGTGTTCTCGGCCAGGTCCTTGCGATCGGCGTTCTCCTGCACCGAGCCCGCTATGTCGGCGATCGAGGCCTCGGTCTGGGAGAAGGTGTTGGTGAACAGCGGGATCGGTTCGGCGGCCAGCTTCTTCAGGTTGTCGAGCGCATCCGTGACACCTGGTACCTGGGTGTACTTCGAGAGCAGGGCCTCCAGCTGTGGCACCAGGGCCGGGTCGGGCGCGGCGGCGATGAACTGCTGCAGCTTGGCCACGGCGACGATGGCACCCGTGCTCTGGTCGGTCGACTCCGCGCCAGAGGCGCGGAACAGGTAGACGAGCTTCACGGGTTGCTGGGCCAGCGCTCCCACCGTCGCCCGGTCCGCTTCGGAGAGGGCCGGCAGCAGTACCGGGAGCAGCTGCTGCAGGTCGATGCCCTTGGAGGCCAGGAGCGGGGACAGCTTGTCGAGACCCAGCTCGCGCGGGAGCGGTGCCGGCAAGGAGGCGTCGAGCGAGGCCAGGTAGGCGGCGCTGGCCGGGCGGAACTCGAAGTCGGCGACGAAGTTGTTCACGCTCAGTCCCTCGACCTTGCCGGTCGGCGCCGCCGGGTCGGGGACCGCTTCGTAGGTGCTCTCGGTCTCGTTGGAGAAGATCGTGTACGGCTTCGACGAGTTGTCGAACGGCAGGTTGATGCGGAAGGCGCCAGCGCGATCGACCACGTTGGCGGGAGCGAAGGCCCAGGCGCGGTCGTCCGTCACGTTCACCATGTCCTGACGGTCCATCACGTACTGCTGCTCCTGTGTGCCTTCGAAGAGCCCCTCGGCCTTCAGCACCGCCGTCTCCTTGACGACGACAAGCTCGGAGCTCGACGCGACCGACCTGATGTTGCGCTCGACCGTGAGCGGGAACGTCTTGGGCTCCGGCAGTGGCGCCGCGGTGGCCGGGTCCACGTAGAGGACGACCTCGCCCTCGTACACCGGCGTCTCGTCGACGTCGTCCGGGTACTTCACCAGTGCGGGCACGGCGACGGCGGTCCACACGAACGAGCCGGCCACGAGCACCAGACCGATGATCCCGACCACCAGGCTCCAGATCCGATGCTGCTTCGCCATGAAGATCCTCCTTGAACGGCCCGAAGACCGCAGGTTAGGGATCGCGGTGACCTCGTGACGCCGGTCGTGGTCGCGAGGCCGTCATCCGATGGCGAGGAGCTGGTCGAGCAGGTCGTCTTGGCGAACCTCGAGCTGGACGATGCCAGATGCCACCTCGGCCCGATGGCGGGCCATGGCGTCGGCGTGTCGCTGGGCTTCGCGGTACTCACGATCCGCCAGCGGCGTCTCCGACACCAGTGCCCGCAAGCCGGTCTCATCAGCATCGTCTTGCAGCGCAGCGAGCTGCTCATCGACGACGCGGAGCTCGTCCCGCAAGGCTCGCAGTCGCTCACCCACCTCGGTCAATCGACGTTCGACCAGCGCTCGGGACATGCAGGCAGGGTACCGGCCGATTCCCGCTCGCTCCGGCCATGCCCACCGGAGCAGACTCACCGGTCTCATGCGTCGCGTCGTGCTGCTCGCGTTCATCTGGGGCTGGTCGTTCCTGTTCATCAAGGTGGCCGTCGAGGGCTTCACGCCCTCCACGGTGGCGACGCTGCGCATGGCCCTCGGGTGCCTGGCGTTGTTCGCGATCGGCCGCGTCACCGGCGCCGGACCGCTGCCGCGGACGCCTGCGTACTGGCGAGCCGTCGCCTTTGCCGGCATCGTCGGGACGGCCATGCCCTTCACGTTGCTGGCCTGGGCCGAGCAACGGGTCACGTCCGCCCTCACCGCCGTGGCCCAGTCGACCACAGCCCTGTTCACCGCCCTGTTCGCTGCGCTCCTGCTCCACGAGCGGCTCCGTCCCGTCCAGGTCGCCGGGCTGTTCGTCGGCCTCTTCGGTGTGGCCGTCGCAGCCGGCATCGGTTCGGGTGACGTCACGACCTCTTCACTCCTCGGCACCCTTGCCGCCGCCACGGCGGGTGCCCTCTACGGCGTCACGTACGTCCAGATGCAGCGGCGCCTGCTCGACGTCCCGCCGCTCGTCGCCGCCAAGGGACAGCTGCTCATCGGCACCATTGCGCTCGCCCCCTTCGCACTGGTCACGTCGGTCGCGTCGGGCATCGACCCCACGCCCGCACGGCTCTGGTCGTTGGTGCTGCTCGGTGTCGTGAACACGGGGGTCGCCTACTGGCTCAACTACGGCGCCATCGCGCAGGTCGGTGCAACGGCCGCGTCGCTGGTCACCTATCTCATCCCACCCGTGGCGATCGCGGCCGGTTGGCTCGTCCTCGACGAGCCTGTCGGCTGGCAGCTCCTCGCTGGACTCGCCCTCATCATCGGCGGGGTCGCTGCAGTACGCCGCGTCCCGGTGGCGGTCAAGGTGCGCTGACCGAGCGGCGACTGGACTACACAACACGCCAGGCCCGAGGCATCCGACCCGAGGGAGTGCTGCTTTGACCGACGTCTGGTCGATCACCGACGGTTACTGGGACGTGGATGGAGCGTGGCACGACACGCCACCGACCACCCGCGCCGAGCTGCGCAGGGCGATGGGCGCGGGGGACGACCCGGCACCGCCCGAAACCGGGCCGATGTGGTTCGTGCGGGCCGGTGAACGGCGCGTGCTCCACGACGCGTGCGACGTCGTGCTCGAGGACGGTGCGCTGATCCACGCGGTGGACGAGCTGCCACCGGACCTGCCGTTCGGGTACCACGAGCTGCGCCCGCTCGA
>CAZTVJ010000143.1:0-14097 GCA_964616935.1 uncultured Acidimicrobiales bacterium
AGGCCCTCGGCCAGACCGTCGTCCTGCAGCGCAAGTTCGACCCGCAGGATTGGCTGCGCCTCGTGGATACCTACCGCGTGACGTCCACGTTCTCGGCACCCACGCCCATCCGGATGATCTGCTCGCTGCCGGCCGAGGTGAAGGCGCGCTACGACCGCTCGTCCATGAACAAGATGGTGGCCAACGCTGCGCCGTGGAGCTTCGCCCTCAAGCAGTCCTACCTCGCCGACTTCCCGGGCGACTCGCTCTGGGAGGTCTACGGCTCCACCGAGCTGGGCGTGAACTGCATCCTCGAGCCCGCTGACCAGATGCGCAAACCCGGTTCGTGTGGCAAGGCCGCGCCCGGCGTGGAGGTGCGTCTCTTCGACGCCGACGGCAACGAGGTCACCGGCATCGGTCCCGACCAGCCCGGCGAGCTGTTCGTCCAGTCCGCCAGCGTGTTCGCCGACTACTACAAGCAACACGACAAGTACGAGGCTGACATGCGTGGCGCCTTCCACACGGTCGGCGACATCGCCTACCGCGACGACGAGGGCTTCTACTTCATCTGCGACCGCAAGAAGGACATGGTCATCTCCGGCGGCATGAACATCTACCCGGCCGAGATCGAGGCGGCTCTCGAGCACCACCCGGACATCTTCGACGTCGCCGTGTTCGGCGTGCCCTCCGACGAATGGGGTGAGGCCGTGCACGCCATCGTGGTGCTGCGGCCCGGCAGTGAGCTGTCCGACGATGACGTCATCGCCTTCGCCAAGCAGCACCTGGCCGGCTACAAGGTGCCGCGCTCGGTGTCGTACCTGGACGAGCTGCCTCGCACCGGGTCCGGCAAGATCCTCAAGCGTGACCTCCGCGCCCCCTTCTGGGCCGGCCGCGCCAGCCAGGTCGGCTGACCCCCGCCCCGGCGATCTGACGCGAGTTGACCCGCGTTCTGCGGGTCAACTCGCGCTAGAAGCGAGGAGGATCGTGCGAAGGTCATCGATGACCGCGGGGAGGCGGTGCCTGATGTCGTCGTCGGTCACTCTCGTCACCCGAACTCCCACACGCCGGAGCTGTCGATCCCGCCACTTGTCGTAGTACTGATCGCGCCCGCCGCCATGCCAGGTGATGTGGTCGATCTCGAGCGCCTCGCGCTCGAGCGGCCAGAAGAAGTCCGGGTGGACGAAGCAGCCGTCGGGCAGCCTGACCGGAGCCTGCCGCTGTGGCCTCGGGAGCCCTGCTTCGAGGATCGCACGCTCGACGATGAGCTCGAGGTCCGATCCGACCGGCTTCAGCCAGGCCGGCCGGCTGCCCAGCACGCGCTGGAAGCGTGCGGAGCCGGTCCGACCCCGCTCGGACAGCCGGCGCGCCGTCTCCAACAGCTTGGGCACGGTGCACACATTCTCGAGGAGGAGTTGCTCGAACACCGAGGAGAGTGCCGAGTCGGAGAGCGAGGACGCGAGGTCGAACGCAGTTCGGGGTGGGCTCGTGAGGCGGATCCCGTCGGGACGGTCCACCACGTCCATCGGCTCGGTCCGGTGGGAGCGGTGGATCACCGCGCCAGGAATGGTGCGGTGCGCGGTGCCTGCGATGGTCACGTGGAGGCGGCGATCGTGACCGAGTCGGCGCAGGTTCCAGAGGCGACCGGCTGAGAACATGGAGACGGCGACGTCCGGCGCAGCTGCGCAGGCGAGGGCCATCGCCTGCTCAGGGGTTGTCGGAGCGAGTGCGGCACGGTAGACGCCGCGTGTGTACACGAGCAGCAGTCTGTTGGCCACCAGTCGATCGATCTGGTGGCGGGACAGACCCACCGCGAGGAGCTGGGCTCGGCTCGCGGCACCATGGTGCGTCGAGAGCAGCGTGATCACCGGGTCGTCGAGAGCGGGCATGCCCTACCCCTTGCGCGTCGATGGAGCGCTCAGGGGAAAGCGAGCTCACCCTAGCGAGCCGGCGTCACCGCCCCGATCTGACGCGTGTTGACCCGCAGAACGGGTGTCAACTCGCGTCAGATCGAGTGGGCGCGGGGGGTCAGGCGCCGATGGCGTGGTATCCGCCGTCGACCATCACCATGGAGCCCGTGGTCATCGGGAACCAGTCCGACAGCAGCGCG
The DNA here is from genome assembly GCA_964616935.1 of uncultured Acidimicrobiales bacterium. GTDB lineage: Bacteria > Actinomycetota > Acidimicrobiia > Acidimicrobiales > Ilumatobacteraceae > CAZTVJ01. The sequence goes on from CAZTVJ010000143.1 coordinate 2,087, forward strand.
ACGCAGGCCTTGGCCACCGGCACCGAGTCGGTGACGTCCCAGCCGAGGGGCGCCTTCTGCGCCCAGACATCCTCGAAGGCCGAGAACCCCGGGATGGACTTCGCCGCCATCGTCTTGATGGGCCCGGCAGTCACGAGGTTCACGCGGATGCCCCTCGACCCGAGCTCTCGGGCGAGGTAGCGCGACGTCGACTCGAGCGCAGCCTTGGCCACGCCCATCCAGTCGTAGGCGGGCCAGGCCACCCGGCCGTCGAAGTCGAGCCCGACGATGGACCCGCCCTCGGTCATCAGCGGCCCGAATGCGTCGGCCAGGGCCTTCAGGGAGTAGGCGGAGACGTTGAGGGCGACGGCGACGTCGTCCCACTGGGCCTCCATGAACGTGCCGCCGAGGCACACGGCCGGCGCGAACCCGATGGCGTGGAGGACGCCGTCGACGCGATCCCACTGCTCGCCAACCGCCTCGCCGATCGAGGCGATCTGGGCCGGGTCGGTGACGTCCAGGTCGAAGACCGGCGGCACGGGGCTGAGCTTGCGGGCGGTGCGCTCGGTGAGGGACTTGCCCCGCCCGGCGCCCGTCAGGACGATCTCCGCTCCCTCGGCCTGCGCCAGCCGGGCGACCCCGAAGGCGAGTGAGGCGTCGGTGAGCACGCCCGTGATGACGATGCGCTTGCCGTCGAGCAGACCCATGGCCGGGCACCCTAGCCACGGGTCGCGGTGTGCAAGGCTCTGGCGATGCGCATCGGGATCCTGGGCGGCACCGGCCCTGCAGGGACTGCCTTGGCCGCCCGGCTGGCCTCCGTGGGTTACGACGTCGTCATCGGGTCTCGGTCGCAATCCCGCGCCATGGAGGTGCGCGACGAGATCCTCGAGCATTGGCCGGACCTGCATCTGGCCATCGACGCCTCCGACAACCCCGGCGCGGCCGAGGCCGACATCGTGGTCATCGCCACCCCTTGGGACTCGGCGGCCATGACGGCCCACTCGGTGAGCGAGAAGCTCGTAGGCAAGGTCGTCATCTCGATGGCCAACGCGCTGGTGCGGCTCGGCCAGGAGTTCCAACCGCTGGTGCCGCCGCGGGGGTCGGTGGCGGCCCACGTGCAGGCAGCCGTACCTGGTTGTCGGGTCGTGGCCGCGTTCCACCACCTCCCCGCCAAAGAGCTCGGTCACCTCGGCGAGCCCATCGACTCCGACGTCCTCATCTGCAGCGACGACGGCGAGGCCACCAAGGTCGTGTCCGAGATCGTCCGCAAGATCCCCGGTTGCCGGCCTCTTGATGCAGGCGAGCTTTCGAACGCCATGGCCATCGAGGCCTTCACAGCAGTCCTGCTGCAGCTCAACGTCCGCTACAGGACGCACGTCGCGCCGAAGCTCACCGGCATCAAGACTGCGTGATGGCGATCGAGCCGCGGGGCACCGGAGGCGCGCGGCGTTGAGCGGGCTGCGGCTCTACGACACCGCGAAGCAGGATCTCGTCGCGTTCGCGCCCGGACCGCTCGTCACCATGTACACGTGCGGCATCACGCCGTACGACGCCACCCACCTCGGCCATGCGACCGTCTACCTGCAGTACGACCTGCTGCAGCGGCGCCTGCGCGATCTCGGCCACGAGGTGCTCTGCGTCCGAAACATCACCGATGTCGACGACTCGATCCTGGGGAAGGCTCGTGAGCTGGGTGTCCACTACCTGGACCTGGCGGCTGGTGAGGTCGCCCGCTTCCAGGACGACATGGATGCACTCGGTGTGCTGCCGTGCAGCGAACCTCGTGCCACCTCGGCCATCCCCGACATCCGAGGCTTCATCGGCATGGTGCTCGATCGTGGGCACGCGTACCAGGCTGGCGGGGCCGTCTACTTCGACGTGGCCACGTCGCCCACGTTTGGCAGCCTCAGCCACTACGACGAAGCGCGGATGCTGGCCTACGCCTCCGAGCGCGGCGGCAACGTGGACGATCCGAACAAGCGGAACCCGCTCGACTTCGTGCTCTGGCAGCCCAGCGCACCGGACGAGCCCGCGTGGGAGACCATGTGGGGTCCGGGTCGGCCCGGTTGGCACATCGAGTGCTCGGCCCTGGCGCTGCGGGAGCTGGGCACGACCATCGACCTGCACGGCGGAGGCGCGGACCTGATCTTCCCCCACCACGAGTGCGAGCGGGCCCAGAGCGAGGCGGCGACCGGTGAGCCCTTCGTGCGCCACTGGATGCACGTGGCCATGGTCCGCATGAAGGGCGAGAAGATGTCGAAGAGCTTGGGCAACCTCGTGTTCGTCGACCAGCTCCGCACGGCCTACGACCCCCGCGCCATCCGGCTCGGCATCATCGGCCACCACTACCGGGACAGCTGGGAGTGGAACGAGACGATGATGCCTGAAGCGGCTGCGCGGCTCGACCGATGGCTCGGCGCGGCGAGTGGTGCCCGCGCCGGCACGAAGGTGCTCGACGAGGTCAGGGTGGCGCTCGACGACGATCTCGATGCGCCCCGGGCCCTCACCGCGATCGACGACGCCGTGGACCGCGGCGAGGCGATCGTCGAGGCGGCGGCGCTCCTCGGCGTCGACCTTGCGCCCTGATGGCGGCGCGAGGCCCACACGCAGCGCGAGCTACGCGTCATGAAGCGATAACGCACGAATCACTCTTCGTACATGCGCGGGCACGGTGGGCGTCGTAGCCTGCCGGTAGCACGTGAGGAGACGGAGGAGGGGCAGGTGGACGTCAACCAGGGCGCGGGCCCGACGCAGGACAAGGCCCGCAAGGTGCTCGCTCCCATCGCCCGTCGCCTGTGGAAGCTCGACGTCGAGGGGCTCGACCGCCTCCCGACCGAGGGGCCGGCCATCCTGTGCCCGAACCACATCTCGTTCCTCGATTCAGCGTTCCTCATGCTCGTCGTGCCGCGGCGCATCAGCTTCGTGGGCAAGGCGGAGTACATGGACTCGTGGAAGACGAAGAACGTCTTCCCGATGCTCGGCATGATCCCGATCGATCGCTCCGGTGGGAAGAAGGCGATGGTGGCGCTCGAGGCTGCCGAGCAGGTGCTGCAGCGGGGCGAGCTGATGGGCATCTTCCCCGAGGGCACCCGCAGCCGGGACGGCCTCCTCTACAAGGGCCACACTGGAGCGGCGCGCCTCGCCGTGCAGATCGGGTGCCCGATCTTCCCCGTCGGCATCGTCGGCACCGACAAGATCCAGCCACCCGATGCGAAGGTGCCCAAGCCGTTCAAGGGGGCCCGCATCTCGATCGGCAGGCCGGTGCAGGGCGCGCGGTTCAAGGATCGGCCCGACCTCCACATGGTCCTGCGCCAGATCATCGACGAGATCATGTTCGAGATCCGCGAGATGACGGGGCAGGTCTACAAGAACGTCTACGCCACCAAGAAGGCCGAGGACCTGCCCAGCGAACCGGCGCGCGTCGTCACCGCCGACGAGCTGGCGGCGGCCAGTGCGGAGCTGGCCACGGTGGGCTGAGGGTCGAATCCCTCAGGCTGCCCGCGGGCACCCCGGTAGCCTGACGATCGTCATGGCTGACATCGAGATCTTCCTCCCCGACGGTTCCTCGCGGCCCCTGCCCGCGGGCGCCACCGCGGGTGATGTCGCCGCCTCCCTCGGTCGTCGCCTGGCCCGAGATGCCGTGGCCGCCGTGGTCGATGGCCACGAGGTGGACCTGAGCCTGCCACTGCCCGCCGGGGCCAAGGTGAGCATCGTCACCGGCGACAGCGACGAGGGCCGCCACGTCCTGCGCCACTCCACCGCCCATGTCCTGGCCCAGGCCGTCACCCGGCTCTTCGCGGGGGCCAAGTACACGATCGGTCCGGCGATCGAGCAGGGCTTCTACTACGACTTCGAGCTTCCCGGTGGTGCCACGTTCACCGAGGAGGACCTCGTCGCGATCGACGCCGAGATGCGTAGCATCATCGCCGAAGATCAGCCGTTCGAGCGGGGCGAGCTGTCAGCCGCGAAGGGTCTGGCGCTGTTCGCCGACCAGCCCTACAAGCAGGAGATCATCGAGCGGGCCTCGCAGGCGCAGTCGGACGCGTACGACAAGGGCGAGGTCGGTGAAGCCGGTGTTGTCAGCTATTACCGCAACAGCGTGGACTTCGTCGATCTCTGCCGCGGTCCACATGTGCCGTCGACCGGCCGGCTCGGCCACTTCCGCTTGCAGAAGGTGGCCGGCGCGTACTGGCGCGGCGACGAGAAGCGCCCGATGCTCCAGCGGATCTACGGCACCGCGTGGGAGAGCGACAAGGCCCTGAAAGAGCACCTCCATCGCCTGGAGGAGGCGGAGAAGCGCGACCACCGCAAGCTGGCCACCGAGCTCGACCTGCTCAGCTTCCCGGAGGAGCTGGGTGGCGGTCTGGCGGTGTGGCATCCGAAGGGCGCCATCGTCCGCAAGCTGATGGAGGACTACAGCCGCGAACGCCACCAGCGTGGCGGCTACGAGTTCGTGTTCACGCCACACCTGGCGAAGGCGGGGCTGTTCGAGACGAGCGGCCACCTCGACTGGTACGCCGAGGGCATGTACCCGCCGATGGAGATGGACAACGGCGTGTACTACCCGAAGCCCATGAACTGCCCCATGCACTGCCTCATCTACCGGTCGCGCCAGCGCAGCTACCGGGAGCTGCCGCTGCGGCTGTTCGAGCTGGGCAACGTCTACCGTTACGAGCGGGCCGGCACCCTGCACGGCCTCATGCGCATCCGGGGCTTCACGCAGGACGACAGCCACGTCTTCTGCACCGACGACCAGGCCGAGTCCGAGATCCGCCGGGCGCTTGGATTCGTGCTCTCCGTACTGCGGGCCTTCGGCTTCGACGACTTTGAGGCCCACCTGTCGACCCGCAACCCGGACAAGTCCATCGGGGCCGATGAGGGTTGGGTCCGGGCGACCGAGAGGCTCCAGAGCGCCCTCGACGCCGAGGGCGTGCCCTACTCGGTGAAGGAGGGCGAAGCGGCGTTCTACGGTCCGAAGATCGACGTCGACGTGCGCGACGCCATCGGCCGGAAGTGGCAGCTGTCCACGATCCAGCTCGACTTCAACCTGCCTGAGCGGTTCGACCTCGAGTACGTCGGGGCGGACAACGCCCGGCATCGCCCGGTCATGATCCACCGCGCGCTGTTCGGCTCGGTCGAGCGGTTCTTCGGGGTCCTGCTCGAGCACTACGCGGGCGCCTTCCCGACGTGGCTCGCACCGGTGCAGGTGCGGTTGTTGCCGGTCAGCGACGGACACGACGCCTACGCCCACCGACTCGTCGACCGCCTGCGGGCCGAGGGCTACCGCGCCGACGCCGTCGAGGCCAGTGAGCAGCTCGGCAAGCGCATCCGCGCCGCCAAGCTCGACAAGGTGCCCTACGTCCTGGTCGTCGGCGACGACGACGTGCGCGACGGCACGGTCGGGGTGAACCCGCGGGGCGGTGACGTCGAGCGAGGAGTGCCCGTCGACGCCTTCGTCGACCGGCTGGCCGGCGACGTCGCGATGGCCGTGCTGCAGTAGCGATGCCCCTCGACCACCTGTGGGCCGGATGGCGCAGCGCCTACGTCACATCGCTCGTCGGACCGCCGGCGGAGCCGACTGGTGACGGATCGGTGTTTGCCCGCATCTTGGCCTCCGGCCTGCCCGACGACGAGACCCACATCGTGTGGCGGGGACGAGACTGCTTCGCCATCCTGAACGCGTTTCCCTACACGAGCGGGCACCTGCTGGTGATGCCGTACCGGGAGGTCGGCGAGCTGGCGGACCTGACCGCGGGCGAGCACGCCGACCTGTGGGCGGGCGTGACCGCCGCGGTGGCGGCGCTACAAGCGGCGTACACCCCCGACGGCATCAACGTCGGCATGAACCTCGGCCGGTCGGCGGGCGCTGGCGTGCCGGGACACCTCCACGTCCACGTGCTGCCACGCTGGAACGGCGACACGAACTTCATGACCACCACTGCGGAGGTTCGCGTCATGCCAGAGACGCTGTCGGACAGCGCGGCCAAGGTGCGAGCGGCATGGCCACGCTGAAGCGGGGAGCCGCCGCTGGCTTGCTCGTGCTCGCGGCATGTAGTGGGACCTCGTCGACCGCCGTCACGACGGTGCCGCCAGCGACGACCGCGGGGCCGGCCACCACCATGCCGGCCCCGACGCCGTCGGTGCCGCCGCCCACCCTCCAGGAGCTTGTCGCACGCGGCCGCGTCAACATCGCGCACGCCGGGGGGGAGCTGGAAGGGCCGGACGAGACGATCTTCACGTTCCGCCAAGCCCTTGCCAACGGGGCCGACGTGCTGGAGATGAACGTGCAGCTGAGCGCCGACGGTCAGCTGGTGCTGCAGCACGACGCCACGGTCGACGGCAAGACGAACGGCACCGGCCCGGTGGTGGCCAAGACGGCGGCCGAGCTGAACGCGCTCGACGCGGCGTACTGGTGGGTGCCCGAGGTGGGCACGGTGAAGGACCGCCCCGAGGCCGACTACCGCTACCGGGGCGTGCGCACCGGCGCCAAGCCGCCACCGGCCGGCGCGCGGCCCGAGGACTTCGGCGTGCCCACGTTCCAGCAGGTGGTTGCCTCTTTCCCGGAGGCCGTGTTCGACGTCGAGATGGAGGCCGAGGCCGGACCGAGAGTGGCGCCGGCGTTGGCCAAGGCCATCGTCGACAACGGGCTGCAGGAGCGCGTCGTCGTCTCGTCGTTCGACGACGGGCTCATGGCCTCGTTCAAGCAGCTGCTGCCCGATGTGGCCGCCAGCCCCGGTCTCCAGGTGCTCACCGGCTTCTACACGATGCCTGGTCCCTTGCCCGGCTACCAGATCCTGCAGGTCCCCCCGAAGTTCGGCGAGGTCGTCGTGCTCACCGATGCGTTCATCGCCGCCGCCAAGGCCAACGGCCTGCTGCTGTGGGTGTGGCCGAACGACGACAGCCTCGAGAACGAGGCGGCGTATCGCGAGTTCCTCGCCCGCGGCATGAACGGCGTGATCGCCGACCGACCTTCGGTGATGGCCGGTGTCGAGGGCTGAGGTCCTACGCTGGATGCCGATGCCCAACGATGACGCGCTCGCCGCGGCGGCGGAGGACGAGGTGCGCGATGCGCTGCCCGCCGACCTCGACGTCACCGGCTTCGTCGGGCCGTACAAGTTCCCCGACAACAGCCGCCGGCGCATCCCTGGCGTCATGTACCTCGTCATCGCTGCGCTGTGCCTGCTGGCCTACGTGGCCTGGAACGACAACGGCTCGGGGCTCGTGAACGGCGGGTTCCTGCTGGCGGCGGCCATCCTGGGCTTCGTCGGCATCCTCTCGCTCACCTCCGGCTGGAGGCTCCGGCTCGACGAGAAGCAGGCCCTCGTCGCGGCGACGCGCCAGGTCGGCTTCCCCGTCGGCCACGCGTCGGCGCAGCTGTCGTGGCGCGGCATTCGCAGCCGGCCGACGTGGCGCATCCTGCTCTACTCCGGCGAGAACCCACCGCACAAGCGTGGGCTCGTCCAGGTGGACGCCATCGACGGCCGCGTCGTCGAGCACTTCGTCGAGGACAACCCCGAGCAGGACTGGGTCGAGCCGTCCTGACTGGCGGGTTCGTCGTCCGCTGCGCTTCCTCCTCGCGCCGCGTGCGCCTCGTCGCTGGCGCTTCCCTCGGCGCGTGCTACTCGGTGAGCTTGCCTTCGATCTGGCGCAGGAGGCGGCCACCGTCCAGGGAGGCGGCACGGATGGCGTCGAGGTCGTCGTCAGTCCATTGATCGGCCGGGCGGCCCTCGATGGCGTCGGCCACGGCGGCCGCGACCTCGCCGGCATCGCCTGACGAGGGCACCCCAACCCGGTCCGCAGTCGATCGAACGAGCGCATCGAGCTGCGACACGAGTGGACCGGCCGAGGTGCGGTGCGCGTCGTCCTCGGCGCCTGCGAGCAGGCCGTCGAGGCGGCGAGGGAACGAGCGGAAGGCAACGGCGACGTCCTGCGGGGTGGAGTCGGCCATGGCTATGCCTGCGTCGCCTTCAGGCTGGCCTTGGCCTTGTCGACGAGGTGGGACGGCAGCACGTCGTAGTGGTCGTGCTCGGCCGCGAAGCGCCCGCGCCCGCCGGTCATCGATCGCAGGTCGATGGCGTAGCGCATGATCTCCGACGTGGGCACCAGGGCGATGATCTGCTGCTCGCCGTTGCCGACGGCGTCGGTGCCCTGCACCCGACCCCGGCGGGAGTTGATGTCACCCATGACGTCGCCCTGGTACGCGTTGGGCACCGTCACCCGCAGCAGCGAGACCGGCTCCAGCACCACGACGCCGGCCTTGGCCATGGCGTCCTTGAAGCCGACCGAACCCGCCATCTTGAAGCTCATCTCCGACGAGTCCACCGAGTGGTACTTGCCGTCGAAGCACTCGACGCGAACGTCCACGACGGGGAAGCCGTGGACGCCGCCGTGGGCCATCGTCTCCTCGATGCCCTTGGCCACCGCCGGGATGAACTGGCGGGGGATGGCACCTCCCACGATCTTGTCGACGAACTCGAACCCGGCCCCCCGCTCCATCGGCTCCACCCGCAGCCAGGCCACGCCGAACTGTCCGTGGCCACCGGACTGCTTCTTGTACTTGCCCTCCGCCTCAGCCTTGGTGGCGATGGTCTCGCGGTAGGGCACCCGCACATCCTCGGTGTCGACGTTGACGCCGAACTTGCGCTGCAGACGCTCCAGCGCCACGGCCAGGTGGGTCTCGCCGGTTCCCTTCAGCAGCGTCTGGCGGGTCTCGTCGCTTCGCTCGAGGACGAGGGCAGGGTCCTCGGCTTGGAGGCGCTGGAGTGCGGAGCCCAACTTGTCGTCATCGGCCTGCGTGCGGGCCTTGACGGCGATGGACAGCACGGCCGGAGGAGGCGGCGTGGCGGCGACGCGAACCGGCATGTTCTTCGGGGTGAGCGTGTCGCCGGTTCCGGTGTTGGCCAGCTTCGCGACCGCGGCGATGTCGCCGGCACCCACCGTGTTCGCGGGCACCTGCTCCTTGCCCCGCAGGAAGAACAGCCCGTGCAGGCGCTCGGTGGAGCCGGTGCGGGGGTTGACGAGCTGCTCGTCGGCCTTCACCGTGCCCGAGAGCACCTTGAAGAGCGACAGCTGCCCGACGTACGGATCGGCCACGGTCTTGAAGACGAACACGAGGGGTTGGCCGTTTGCATCGGGGGCCACGTCGATCTCGGTGTCGCCGGCGACGACGGTGATGTGACGCTCGGTGGGGGAGGGGCCGATCTCGCACAAGAAGTCCGCCAGGCGGTCGACCGCGACGCCAGTGAGCGCAGAGCCGCACACCACCGGGAAGACGTCGGCACTGGCCACACCGTGCGCGAGCGTGTGTTCGAGCTCCTCGACGCTCGGCACGTCACCGTCGAGGTAGCGCTCCATCTGCTCGTCGTCGGCGACCACGATGCCCTCGACGAGGTTGTCGTGCACCTGGTGCTCGAGCTCGGCCAGGTGGTCCGGGATCTCGCCCTCGGTGTGGGTGCCGTCCGTGGAGTAGACGAACGCCTTGTCGGTCAGCAGGTCGGCCACACCGGTGAAGTCGGCCTCGAGCCCGAGGGGCAGCTCAAGGGGAGCGATGCCCGCACCGAAGACGTTGCGCAGCTGGTCGAGGGTGCGCTGGAAGTCGGCCCGCTCCCGGTCGAGCTTGTTGATGAAGACCATGCGCGGGATGCCTAGCGCCTCGGTGCGCCGCCACACCATCTCGGTCTGGGCCTCGACGCCCTCGACGGCGCTGACGACGAAGACAGCGAGGTCGGCGACCTGTAGGGCCGCCTCCACATCACCGACGAAGTCGGCGTACCCCGGCGTGTCGATCAGGTTGATCTTGTGTCCCTGCCACTCGATCGGCGCGATGGCCAGCGAGATCGAGATGCCCCGCTTGTGCTCCTCAGGCTCGGTGTCGGACACGGCGGTGCCGTCCTCGACGCGGCCGATCCGGGTGATGGCGCCCGACCGGGCCAGGAGCGCCTCGGTCAGGGTCGTCTTCCCGCTGCCACTGTGGCCGACGAGGGCCACGTTGCGGATCTTGTCGGTCGGGACGCTCTTCATCTGGTCGGATCCCCCCGGGTCTGACGATGGCGAGGTGCGGGCCTCAGGAAAGCGCATGCTACCGACGGGCGCAGGGTCGTCGAACCGTCCGGCTGGCCAGGAACCGCCCGACGACAGGTCGCAGCCGGTATCGTTCGGGCAATGTTCGACGGACGGTTCCGGGCGCCCATCGAGAAGGCGGTCAAGCCGGTAGGTGACAGCCTCCGCAAGACCCGTCTCACACCGGACCACCTCACGCTCCTCGGCCTGCTGTTCGCTGTGGTGGCCGCGGTCACCATCGCACTGGGCAACCTGGCCCTCGGCTTGTTGTTCGTCGTGCTGGCCGCCCTCCCCGACATGCTCGACGGTGCCCTGGCGAAGGCGTCCGGTACGGCCAGCCAGCGTGGGGCGTTCTTCGATTCGGTCGCCGACCGCTTCACCGACATGCTCCTGCTCGGCGGCGTGACGTGGTACCTCATCGCCGACGGCCGTGGCCTCGTCGCCATGCTGCCCGTCGCCGTGCTCGGGTTCTCCAGCCTCATCAGCTATGAGCGGGCCAAGGCCGAGTCGCTCGGGCTCGAAGCCAAGGGCGGCCTCATGGAGCGGGCCGAGCGCATCATCCTGCTCTGCATCGGTCTGCTGCTCCCGGTGCTGCTGGTCCCCATCCTGGTCATCATGCTCGTGCTCACCGCCATCACCGCGGTGCAGCGCTTCGTGAAGGTGTGGCGCCAAGCCGACGCCGCGCCGGTGGTCATGGAGCGCCAGGCCGCCCGCCAGCAGCGTCGCACTGCCCGCCGCTCTGCTCGCACCCGGCGGTGGGCCGAGCTTCGCCGCAACCGCGCCTGAGCCTGTCTGTGGCTCGCGTCGCTCGTCGCGGTCACGCCCGCGGCCGTTCCTGAGGTCCTGGCATGCTGCGCACGAAGGACGAGGGCATCGAGCACATCGGGCTGACCGGCTACAAGGCGGCCGCGATGGCGGCCAAGTACCTCCCTGAACCGGTGATGGCCGGGCTGGCTTCCGCCTTCGGTGTCGGTGCGGCGCAGGCCATGCGTCAGCGGCGCGCCGTCGTGGCCCGCAACCTCACCCGCATCGACCCGGCTTTGCGCGGTCCTCGGCTCGAGCGCGCCATCCGCGCCACATTCGACTCCTACGCGAGGTACTGGGTGGAGAGCTTCCGCCTGCCGTACCTCAGCGATGCCGAGGTGGATGCCGGGTTCTCGCTGAAGGGCTTCGGCCAGGTCCCCCTGGCCTTGACCAAGGGCAAGGGGGCCATCCTGGCGCTGCCTCACCTCGGCGGCTGGGAGTGGGCCGGGCGATGGATGGTGGACCGCGGCTACCCGCTGACGGTGGTCGTCGAGCCGATCGAGCCGCCCGAGCTGTTCGACTTCTTCGTGGAGTTCCGCAGCTCGCTCGGCATGAAGATCATCAGCCTCGGCACCGGGGCCGGGCCGACCGTGGTGAAGGCGCTGAACAACAACGAGGCCGGCTCCCTCGTGTGCGACCGGGACATCCAGGGAGGCGGCATCGACGTCGACTTCTTCGGCGAGCCGACGACCATGCCCGCGGGGCCGGCCACCATCGCCTTTCGGACCGGCGCACCCATCTTTCCGACGGCCGTCTACTTCACCGGGCGGCGCAACGGGCACCTCGCCCACGTGCGACCCCCGGTGTCGATGGAGCGCTCAGGACGGCTGCGCGACGACATCGCACGGGTGACGCAGCTGATCACCCACGAGCTGGAGGGCCTCATCCGCCACGCCCCCGACCAGTGGCACATGATGCAGCCCAACTGGCCAGCCGACGCCGACCTGGCCGACTGACCTGGGCTTTCGCGCAGGACTACGCCTGCTCAGTCCTCAGCGAGTCCTCAGCAGGTCCGGCGAGGGCAGTATCGACTGCCCGCCGGCTGCGGTCCTCGTCGCTCGGCATCAGGTGCCCGTAGACGTCAAGCGTGACCTTGGCCGAGGCGTGGCCCAAGTGCTCCTGCACGGCCTTGATCGACACGCCGGCCGACAGCAGCACCGAGGCGTAGT
>CAZTVJ010000144.1:0-1779 GCA_964616935.1 uncultured Acidimicrobiales bacterium
GGGCTGCTGGCCGTCACCGGTCTGCGACCCGGGGAGGCCCTGCGTCTGGACCGCTCCCACATCGACCTCGACGCCGCCACGCTCAGGGTGCTCGACTCCAAGTTCCACGACTCCCGCGAGCTTCCGTTGCATCCCAGCACCGTCGAAGCGCTGGCCTCCTACGCCCGGCTACGAGACGAACTCTGCGCCCGCCCAGCCGGACCCGCCTTCTTCGTGTCCGCCACCGGCACGCGGCTACGCCACGGCGCTCTCAACCAGACCTTCGTCAGGTTGCTACGCGGCGCTGGCCTGGAACCGCCGCCCGGTTCAGGACCTCGCCCCCGCCCACACGACTTTCGCCACAGCTTCGCTCTGCGCAGCGTGTTGGGCTGGTATCGAGCCGACCTCGACGTGGGTCCTCGCCTCCCGTCGTTGTCGACCTACCTCGGGCACTCCGACCCGGCCGGCACCTACTGGTACTTGTCGGCCACCCCCGAGCTGCTGGCCCTCGCGGCTCGACGCGTCCACCAGCGCCGCGGGGAGTCACGATGAGCGCCCTCGCTCCCACCCTGCAGGCGTACTTCACCACCCGTCTCGCCCGCCAGCGCCAAGCCAGTCCCCGCACCGTGGCCAGCTACCGCGACGCCTTCCGTCTCCTCGTCTCCTACACCCACACCCGAACCGGCAAGGCACCATCACAGCTCGACCTGGCCGACCTCGACACCGAGATGATCAGCGGCTTCCTCGATCACCTCGAACACGAGCGGCACAACAGTGTCCGCACCCGCAACGCCCGCCTCACCGCCATCCACTCGTTCTACCGCTTCGCCGCCTACCGCCACCCCGAACACGCCGACCTCATCTCCCAGGTCCTGGCCATCCCCTCAAAACGTTGCGAGAGCGCGGTGGTGTGCTTCCTCACCCAAGACGAGATCGACGCTCTGCTCGCCGCCCCCGATCGCACCACGTGGGCCGGCCGGCGCGACCACGCCCTGCTCGTCGTGGCCACCCAGACCGGCCTGCGGCTCTCCGAGCTCGTCGGCCTTCGTTGCCAAGACACCCACCTCGGCCCCGGGCCCCACCTGAGCTGTCTCGGCAAGGGACGCAAGCATCGCGACACGCCCCTCACAGCAGGAGCAGTCCGCGTGTTACGCACCTGGCTCCGGGAACGCCACGGCCAGCCCGACGAAGCCCTATTCCCCTCCCGCCGCCACGGCCACCTCAGCCCTGACGCCGTCCAACGCCTCCTGGCCAAGCACGTCGCCACCGCAGCAACGAGCTGCCCGACGCTGCACACCAAACGAGTCAGCCCCCACACCCTCCGGCACAGCTGCGCCATGGGCCTGCTCCACCACGGGGTGGACGTCGCCGTGATCGGTCTCTGGCTCGGCCACGAGAAGCTCCAATCGACCCAGACCTACCTCCACGCCGACCTCACCATCAAAGAGCGAGCGCTGAGCCGGACCACACCACACCGAACCGGCAGCAACGGCCGATACCGACCACCGGACCGCTTGCTCGCCTTCCTCGAGAGCCTCTGAATATGCCGACTCGCCGAAAGGCCACCACCCCACCAACCCAGGACCCAAGCCCCAACACCAAGGCCGACGCGGCATAACGGGAAGGTCGGCATATTCCGTGCTATGCCGATATCGGCATAGCACCGACGTTGGCGCCGATGTGAAGGTCCTCCAACGGATGCTCGGGTACGCTTCCGCGGCGTTGACGCTCGACCGCTATGGCCACCTCCTGCCCGGGCAGGCGGAGAGCGTGGCCGACCGCCTCGACTCGATGGCGCGG
>CAZTVJ010000145.1:0-15256 GCA_964616935.1 uncultured Acidimicrobiales bacterium
GCTGCTGCAGGGCGACGTGGGAAGCGGGAAGACGGTCGTCGCGGTGACGGGCCTGCTGGCCGCCGTGCAGGGCGGTCACCAGGGCGCGTTGATGGCGCCCACGGAGGTGCTGGCCGAGCAGCACCATGCCGGGGTCACCGCGCTGCTCGGCGATCTGGAGGTGCCCGACCCCGGGTCGATCTTCGGGGACCGTCCGCTGCGGGTGGCGCTGCTCACCAACCGCGTCGCCGGCAAGGAGCGGACGGCCGTGCTCGCCGGGCTGGCCGACGGGTCGGTCGATCTGGTCGTCGGCACCCACGCACTCATCCAGGAAGGCGTCGAGTTCCGCGACCTCGGCGTCGTCGTCATCGACGAGCAGCACCGCTTCGGGGTCGAGCAGCGAGCCGCGCTGCGCACCAAGGGCGAGGCCGGCGCCGGCACGGTGCCTGACGTCCTCGTCATGACGGCCACGCCGATCCCGCGCACCGCCGCCATGACGGTGTACGGCGACCTCGACGTCAGCGTGCTCGACGAGATGCCGCCGGGCCGCACGCCCATCCGCACGCGATGGGCCGATGGCCCGCAGCAGGAGGAGGCCGTGTGGGAGCACGTGCGCGCCGAGGTGGCGGCCGGCCACCAGGTGTACGTCGTGTGCCCGCTGATCGAGGAGAGCGAGAAGCTGGAGGTGGCCTCGGCGGAGGAGACCTACGAGCGCCTGACGGCCGGTGAGCTGGCCGGCTTGCGCCTCGGGCTCCTGCATGGCCGCGTGCCGCCGGCGGACAAGCACGCCGTCATGGCGCAGTTCCGCGCTGGTGACCTGGACGTGCTCGTGGCGACGACGGTCATCGAGGTCGGGGTCGATGTCCCCAACGCGACGGTCATGGTGATCCTCGACGCGGACCGCTTCGGCATCGCCCAGCTGCACCAGCTGCGCGGCCGTGTCGGGCGAGGTGCCGCGTCGTCGACCTGCTGGCTCGTGACGGCGGGTCTGGAGGAGGGGTCGGCTCGGGTGGAGGCCATCGTCGGCACGACCGACGGCTTCGAGCTGGCCGAGATCGACCTGGAGCTTCGCGGCGAGGGCACGATCATGAACACCGCGCAGAAGGGTCGCAGCGACCTGAAGCTGGCGTCGCTACGGCGCGACAAGGAGCTCGTCGCGCTGGCCCGTGAGGCCGCCTTCGAGATCGTCGACGCCGACCCCGGCCTTGCCTCGCACCCGCAGCTGGCCGACGAGCTGGACCTGTTCCTGTCCCCGGAGGACGAGGAGTTCCTGTTCAAGAGCTGAGCCCAGCTCGCTGACCAGGATCTCCGCCCGTAGGAGGACCCCGGATCGATCGTGTCGGTGGAGCGCCCGCCGATGCTGTCGACGACCTCGTCGGCAGGAACTCGGTGATGTCCGGCAGGGCCTGAGGGTCCTGGTAGGCGAAGAGGTGGCCGCGCCATCCAGCCGGCTTCCAGCGCTGGCTGTCGAAGGACGGCAGGGCGCCCACTCGGCCACTCACGAGGCGAAGTCCGGCATGAGAGCGCAGGAAACCGCATCGTGGGGCCGAACTTCCCCGGACGGAGGAGCCATCGGTCGTTCGCACGGCCTGCCCGTCCAGCCGGGAGTAGCGTCTGGTCCCGCACCCGGGCCTTTGAGCTCGGGCTCGTCCGCGGAGGTCCGCACGTGCAGGAGTACACCTCACCCGGCGCCGTCAACGTCGCCGCCGACGACAACGTCGTGTCCGCGCTGTTCGAGCGCGAACGTCGTGAGCCCGACGTCAATGCGTTCGCCTACCGCCAGGGCAATCGATTCGTCGATGTCCGCCTCGGCGCCTTCTGCGACGAGGTACGAGCCCTCGCCGCCGGCATGGTGGGGCTGGGCATCCCGGCCGGATCGGCGATCTGCGTGTTCAGCGGCACCCGGTACGAGTTCAGCCAGGTCGACTACGCCATCCTGGCCGCAGGCTGCGTGACGGTGCCGATCTACGAGAGCGACTCGGCCGAGCAGATCAAGTGGGTGGCCTCCGACAGCGGTGCCGTGGCGATCGTGATCGAGAACGACACCCTGAAGAAGGAGTTCGACGCGGCTGCGCCGTCGCTCCCAGGCGTGGCCAACGTCTTTGTCATCGACGACGGGGGGCTCGAGCAGCTCAAGGCAGCGGGCGCATCGGTGGCGGCGGCCGATGTGGAAGCCCGGTGGAAGGCCATCCGTCACGACCACCTGGCCACCATCGTGTACACGTCGGGAACCACCGGGCTGCCGAAGGGCTGTGCGCTCACCCACGGCAACGCCATCAGCGAGACCCGCAGCAACGCAGCGGCCGCGCCCGATCTGTTCCAGCCCGGCAACTCCACGCTGGCCTTCCTCCCGCTCGCCCATGTGCTCGCGCGCATGGTGCAGTGGTGCTGCGTGACCAACGGCGTGCAGGTGGGCTACGCGACATCGATCCGGAACCTCACCGAGGAGCTCAAGCTGTTCCCACCGACGATGGTCGTCGCCGTGCCTCGCGTGTTCGAGAAGGTCTACGGCGGGGCGCGGGCGCAGTCCGGCGGCGGGTTCAAGACGAAGCTCTTCGATCGGGCGGCGAAGGTGTCGGAGACGATGTCGCGCCAACGAGCAGAGGGCCAGCCCTCGTTGGCGACCAAAGCGCAGTACCGGGTGTTCGACAAGCTCGTCTACGCCAAGGTCCGCGCCGCGCTCGGCGGCAACCTCCGGTGGGCCCTCTCGGGCGGGGCGCCGCTCGGGGAGCGGCTCGGTCACTTCTTCAACGGCTCAGGTCTGCAAGTGCTCGAGGGCTACGGCCTCACCGAGACGACGGCTGCGGCCACGGGCAACGTGCCCGGCTCGCTCAAGATCGGCACCGTCGGTCGGCCCGTCCCCGGGGTGTCGGTGCGCATCGCCGACGACGGCGAGGTCCTCCTCAAGGGACCGGTCGTGTTCCAGGGCTACTGGAACAACCCCGCCGCGACGGCCGAGGTGCTCGAGCCGGACGGCTGGTTCCACTCCGGCGATCTCGGCTCGCTCGACGCCGAGGGGTTCCTGAGCATCACAGGGCGCAAGAAGGACCTCATCATCACGGCGGGGGGCAAGAACGTGCAGCCGGCCGAGCTGGAGGACAAGCTCCAGTCGAACCCCATCATCGGACAGGCCGTGGTGATCGGTGATGCCAAGCCGTTCATCGCGGCGCTCGTCACGCTCGATGCCGACGAGCTGCCCGCCTGGGCCGCGGAACATGGCAAGGCCGCGGACCTGCCGCGTGCCGAGCTGGTGAGGACCCTCGCCGCCGACCCTGCCATGAAGGCGTTCATCCAGGCCACCGTCGATGAGGCCAATGCGCAGGTGTCGAGGGCCGAGAGCATCCGCGAGTTCCGGATCCTGCCGGAAGAGCTCACCGTCGACGGGGGCGAGCTGACCCCCACCTTGAAGGTGAAGCGCAAGGTGGTGATGGAGAGGTTCGTCGCCGAGATCACGTCGATCTACGGCACTGGTTGACCGTCAGTCGTCGGGAAGCTCCGGCAGCACGAGGTCCCACCGGTCGAGGCAGTCCTGGCATCGGTAGGCGACGATCTCGCCCGGCTCCCACCAGCCGTCCTCCCGTGGCGCGGTCAGCAAGAACGCGCGGCCGCCGCAGTCGACGCACACGATCTCCGGCTCGGGCTCCATCAGCGGCTCGGGCGGTCGGTGAACCGGGCCACTCCTGCGGCGAAGTCCGGTGAGAAGATCACGGCTCGACCGTGGCGGTCCTCGTTGCTCAGGGCGTCGTCGAGCCCGAGCCCCAAGCCTTCGTACACCGAGGCCCGGTCGTGCACGATGCAGCTCCAGGGCAGCGCGGCGATCTGCTCGGCCAGGGCCACCGACGCGTCGAGGGCGTCGCCGTCGGGCACGACGCGGTTGGCGAAACCGATGTCGTAGGCCTCTGACGCGTCCACCTCGCGGCCCGTCAGGATCAGGTCGAGTGCTCGCCCGAGCCCGACGATGCGGGGCAGCCGATACGTGCCCCCGTCCACGAGCGGCACCCCCCACCGTCGCTCGAGGCAGCCGAAGCGGGCACCCTCACCGCAGACGCGCAGGTCGCACCAGGCCGCCAGCTCGAACCCTCCCGCGACGCACCAGCCCTCGATGGCGGCGATGACGGGCTTCGAAAGCTGGAGCCGGGTGGGGCCGAGTGGTCCGCTCGGTCGCAGGTCGGGCAGATCCTTGAGGTTGGCCCCCGCGCAGAAGGCCTGCTCGTCGCCGTAGAGCACCGCCACCTTGGCGTCGGGGTCGGCCTCGAACGCGAGGAAGTCGTCGTTGAGACGCTGTGCCGTCGAAGGGTTGATCGCGTTGCGGACGTGCCCCTGGTCGATGCGGACGATCCGGACGGCGCTCATGGTTCGAACCTAGAGGCTGGGGAGGGCGCCGGCACGGGTACGGTCCGCCCGATGCGCGTCGTGGCAGGGTCGGCGAGAGGTCGGCGGCTCGTGGCGCCAGAAGGCCGGGAGACCCGGCCGACCAGTGATCGCGTGCGCGAAGCCGTCTTCAACAGCCTGCACAGCATGGGTGCCGTCGACGGTGCCACCGTGCTCGATCTGTTCGCCGGCTCGGGCGCACTCGGCATCGAGGCGCTGTCACGAGGTGCGGCGCGGTGCACGTTCGTCGAGCAGTCCCGACCGGCCCTGCTCGTCCTGCGGACGAACCTGGCCGCCACCGGCCTGATCGATCAGGCGGAGGTGGTCGCGGCGGACGCGCTCACCTGGCTGGAGAGAACCCGCCCGACGGTCGACCTCTGCCTGGCCGACCCTCCGTATGCCTTTGCGGAGTGGGGCGAACTGCTGGCGGGCCTGGACGCCGAGGTCGTGGTGCTGGAGTCCGACCGGGCCATCGAGCTGCCCACCGCTTTCGGTGCCCCCCGGAGCAGGCGCTACGGCGGTACCGTGGTCACCCTTGGGCGGCGGTCGAGCCGAACCGAGGAGTTCCAGCCCTGAGCGGAGAACCGGTGGTACGCGTCCTGTATCCGGGGAGCTTCGATCCCCTGCACAACGGTCATCTCGAGGTCATCGAGGCCGCATCGGCCATCTTCGACGCGGTCGTGGTGGGGGTCATGGTCAACCCGGGGAAGGACTCGTCGCTGTTCGACACGACCGAACGCCAGACCATGATCGAGGAGTCGGTCGCCCATCTCGACGACGTCACCGTCCGAACGTTCAGCGGGCTCGCCGTCGATGCGGCAGGCGACGCCGGGGTGGACGCCTTGCTGAAGGGCTTGCGCACCGTCAGCGACTTCGACGCCGAGATGACCATGGCGCAGACGAACCTCGCCGTGTCAGGCGTCCCCACCATCTTCCTGCCGAGTGCCTCGGCCAGCGCCTTCCTGGCGTCCCGGTACATCCGGGAGATCGCGCGGGAGGGACGCGACGTGAGCGCCCTCGTCCCCTCACCAGTCGCCCGGCGGCTGAAGGAACGGTTCGCATGATGGGATGCTTCTGTCGTGAGTGACGACGCCTACTCCATCAACGACTCCGAGACGCTGCTGCGCCGGGCGATCGACATCATCGCGACGGCTCGCACCATCCCGCTCTCGTCGTCGCCGATGATCAACCGCGACGAGATCCGCGAGCTGCTCGAGGAGGCGCTGAACCGGCTGCCGGACGAGCTGAAGCAGGCGCGGTGGCTGCTGAAGGAGCGCAAGGAGTTCCTGACAAAGACCAGGCGGGAGGGCGACGACATCCTCGACGCGTCCCGCGCCCAGGCGGAGCGCATGGTGCAGCGCACCGAGGTCGTGAGGGCCGCCGAGCTGAAGGCGCGCCAGATCGTCGAGGGGGCCGACAACGAGGCGCGCCGCATGCGTCACGAGGTGGAGGACTTCTGCGACCAGCGCCTCGGCAGCTTCGAGATCGTGCTCGACAAGCTGGCGCGCACGGTCCACGCGGGTCGCGAACGGCTCAACATCGGCATCCGCCAGGACGAGCCCGAGCCGGAACCGGACGACGACGGTTCGGCCTTCTTCGACCAGGACCGGTCCTGAGCAGGTCCGAGGAATGAACCCCCTCATCGTGAACGTGGCCGAGCTGGTGCGCCGGCCCGGTTCCCAGAATGAGGTCCGGCTGGCGGCGCCCCTCGCCGATCTGCGCGTCGTGGACTCGGTGGTGCCCGACGGCTGCGAGGTCGATGTCGACCTGGTGCTCGAGAGCCTGACCGATGGCATCGTCGTGCGTGGTCGCGTGGCCACCTCCTGGGAGAGCGCGTGCCGGCGATGCCTCGAACCCGTGCACGGCAAGGTCGACGTGGAGGTGCGAGAGCTGTACCAGCACGAGCCGGCGGCCGATGATGCCTTCGTGTTCCGCGGCGAGCAGCTCGACGTCGAGCCGATGGTGCGAGAGGCCGTGCTGCTCGAGCTGCCCCTGGCTCCGGTGTGCCGCCCCGACTGCGCCGGGCTGTGCCCGGTGTGCGGCGTCAACCGCAACGAGGTCGACTGCCGCCATGGCACCGTTGCCCGCGACCTCCGCTGGGCCGCTCTCGATGACCTGCTCGAACAGGGGCGCCTCGACCCCCCGCTCAACTAGCCGCTATCCTTCACCGGCTTTCACCGAGAGGAACCGCGAGCGATGGCCGTCCCGAAGAAGAAGAAGTCGAAGATGAAGACCCGCAGCCATCGCGCTGGGGCCTGGAAGCTCGAGGCGCCGGCTCGCAGCGTGTGCCCCCGGTGCGGCTCCGCCAAGCTTCCGCACGTCGTGTGCGGCTCCTGCGGCTGGTACAAGGACCGCGTCGCCATCGACGTCGGCTGACGTAGCGGACGGGTAGGCGCCGCCCATGGATCTGCCCATCGCGGTCGATGCGATGGGTGGCGACCGAGCGCCTGCCGCCGTCGTGGAAGGCGCCCACCTGGCCGCCATCGACCACGGCATCTCCGTCATCCTGGTCGGCCGGGCCGCTGACCTGCCCGATACGGGCGGCCTCCCGGTGTTCGAGGCGTCGGAGGTCATCGAGATGCACGACGACCCCGCGCAAGGGGTGCGGCGCAAGAAGGACTCGTCGCTGGTGCGCGCCGCCGAGCTGGTACGCGACGGCAAGGCCTCCGCCATGCTGTCGGCGGGCAACACCGGAGCGGCGATGGCTGCGGCGCTCCTGCGCATGGGTCGCATCCGCGGGGTGAACCGACCGGCCATCGCGACGGCGCTTCCCATCCCCGCCGGCCCGCACCTCACGCCGACCGTGCTGCTCGACTCGGGCGCCAACGCGGAGTGCCAGCCCGAGTGGCTCGTGCAGTTCGCCCAGATGGGGAGCGTGTACTTCCGGCACCGCTACGGGACGGCTGATCCCAAGGTGGGTCTGCTCTCCATCGGCGAGGAGTCGATGAAGGGCAACAGCCTGGTGAAGACCACCCACGAGCTGCTCGTCACGACCGCGGGCATCAACTTCATCGGCAACGTCGAGGGGCGCGACGTCCTCACCGACGAGGTCGACGTCGTCGTCACCGACGGCTTCACGGGCAACGTCGTGCTGAAGACGCTGGAAGGCGCCGGCAATGCCGTCTCGCGGGCGTTCCTCGACGCCATCGCGTCCGGGCCCGAGTACCGCGCCGCGGGTGAGGTCCTGGCGCCGGTGCTCGACCCGTTGCTGGTGTCCATCGACCCCGAGACCTACGGCGGCGCCATCCTGCTCGGCGTCGAAGGGGTGGCCATGATCGCCCACGGGTCGTCGCGCGCCCGCGCCGTCGCCAACGCGATCGTGGCCGCCAGGGAGATGGTCGACAGGGGCATCGTGGAGGCGTTGCGCGCCACCGTCGGACGAGGGTGAGCAAGCGCTTCCCTCGGCGCGTCCCGCGTCGCGCGCCCGCGTCGGCGTAGCATCCCTGGTCGTCACCGCCTACGCCCAGGAGCAGCAGTGCCCGCCGAGACCCATGTCGAGCAAGGTCCGATCAGCCGCCAGGAGATCTTCGAGATCGTCCGTGATCGGCTGTCGGACATCCTCGAGATCGAGCCGTCGACCATCAGCGAGGGGCAGTCGTTCGTCGACGACCTCGAGGCTGACTCCCTCGCACTCATCGAGCTGGTCGAGGCGCTGGAGGAGGAGCTGGGCGAGCGCAGCGTGGGCTTCCGCATCGAGGACGAGGACATGCAGGACCTGAAATCGGTCCGCGACGCCGTCGACTACGTCTACGCCAAGGTGAAGTAGCCCTGCCCGGCGAGCCCGACCTGGAGGTGCTGGTCGAGCACCTCGGCTATCGCTTCCAGCACCCGTCGCTCCTGCGTCAGGCGCTTGCCCACCGTTCGTGGTGCTCGGAGTACCCGGGGCACGCGTCCAACGAGCGCCTCGAGTTCCTCGGTGACGCCGTGCTCGGCTGGGTCGTGGCCGACCTGGTGTACCAAGCGCACGCCGACCTGGCCGAGGGGCAGCTCACCGACCTGCGCAAGTCCGTCGTCAACGCCGGCGCCCTCGCCAACGTGGCCGTGGCCATCGAGCTGGGCGACGCGCTGCTGCTGGGCAAAGGCGAGGATGCAGCGGGGGGCCGCACGAAGCCGTCGATCCTCTCCGACGCCTTCGAGGCGGTCATCGGCGCGGTGTACATCGACGGTGGCGCGCCAGCCGCCTACGACCTCATCGAGCGCCTCGTGGGTCCGCAGCTACTCGGGAGCGAGGCTCGCCTGGGCGGCTTCGATCACAAGACGGCCCTGCAAGAGCTGGCGGCGCGGCGCATGGTGAACCCACCGATCTACGTCGTGCGCGAGGAGGGCCCCGACCACGCGAAGCGGTTCTTCGCCGAGGTGCTGGTGGACGGGCGCAGCCTCGGTGGCGGTGAGGGGCGCTCGAAGAAGCAGGCCGAGCAGTCCGCGGCGCGCGTGGCGCGGGAGGTACTGGAGGGCGAGCAGCCCGTCGCGCATGCCTGAGCTGCCGGAGGTGGAGACGGTCCGGCGGGGGTTGGCCGACACCGTCGTCAGCCATCGCATCTCGGCGGTGGTGGTGACGGGCCAGCGAACGGTGCGCCGCACGTCGGTGGCGGCGGTCGTGGACGGCCTCACGGGGCGTACGGTGATGGCGGCGCAGCGCCACGGCAAGTACCTGCAGCTCCCGCTCGACTCGGGCTCGCTCCTGCTCGTGCACCTGCGGATGAGTGGCCAGCTGCGGCTGGTGCCGTCCAGCGCACCTGTGGCCAAGCACACCCACGTCGTGCTCTCCTTCGAGCACGGCGACGAGCTGCGCTTCATCGATCCCCGCACGTTCGGCGAGGTCGTCGTGGTCGATCCCCGCCGCCTCGGCGACGACGCGCCCGACCTCGTGGCCCTGGGCCCGGATGCCTTGGCGGTGGCCGGCGACCCACCGGCCCGGCTCGGCGGGATCCTCACCGGCCGGTCGCGGATGCTGAAGTACCTGCTCACGGACCAGCGCGCCCTCGCCGGCCTGGGCAACATCTACACCGACGAGCTCCTGCACCGCGCTCGCCTGCGGCCGACTCGCCTTTCGTCGTCACTGTCGGGGGCGGAGCTCCGCCGGCTGCACCGCGGGCTCGGCGGCGTGCTCGGCGAGGCCATCGCCGCGAGAGGCTCGTCGCTCGCCGACGCGCAGTACGTCGACCTGTGGGGCCAGGGCGGCTCGTTCCAGACCGACCACCGCGTGTACGCCAGGGCCGGTGACCAGTGCCGCCGCTGCCGCGGCACCATCGAACGGGTGCGATGGGCCGGTCGTTCGACGTTCTGGTGCCCCGGGTGCCAGGTCTGACGAAGTTAGGGTGGCTCGACCCGGCAACGACGCCTCCAGCACAGGTTGTGACGTGTTCCTCCGCTCCCTGACCCTCAAGGGCTTCAAGTCCTTCGCCGACGCCACGACGCTCCAACTGGAGCCGGGCGTCACCGTGGTGGTGGGCCCGAACGGCAGCGGCAAGTCGAACGTGGTCGACGCCATTGCCTGGGTGCTGGGCGCGCAGGCCCCCAGCGCGGTGCGCAGCCAGAAGATGGACGACGTCATCTTCGCGGGCACCGACCGGCGATCGGCGCTGGGTCGGGCCGAGGTCGCCCTCACCATCGACAACACGGCCAGGCTGCTCCCGATCGAGTTCAGCGAGGTGAGCCTCAGCCGCACCCTGTTCCGCACGGGTGAGAGCGAGTACGCCATCAACGGGGTCGCCTGCCGGCTGCTCGACATCCAGGACCTGCTGTCCGACTCGGGCGTGGGCCGCCAGCAGCACGTCATCGTCAGCCAGGGCCAGATCGATGCCGTGCTCAACGCCCGTCCGGAGGAGCGGCGCGGCATCATCGAAGAGGCGGCCGGTGTCCTGAAGTTCCGCAAGCGCAAGGAGCGCGCCGAGCGTCGGCTCGAGGCCACCGAGGCGAGCATGCTCCGGCTGCAGGACCTGCTGCGGGAGGTGCGTCGTCAGCTACGACCGCTCGAGCGCCAGGCCGATGCGGCCCGCCGCCACGGCGCGCTCGTGGCCGAGCTGGACGGGTTGCGGCTCTTCCTGACCGGTCGGGAGATCTCGTCGCTGCAGGCCCGGCTCACCGGGCTCGCCACCGACCACGCCGCGGGAACCACCGTCGAGCAACAGCTGCGCTCCACCCTGGCCCGCCTCGACGCTGACGTGCTCGGCGCCGAGGCTCGGCTGACGGCCGTCGGCGGATCGGACCTGGCGGAGGTCGTCGGCCGCGTCGAGCAGCTGCGCGAGCGTGCCCGTGGACTGTCGGCCGTGCTGGCCGAGCGACGGCGGGCCACGGAGCGCGACGTCGGGCGCCTGCTCGACACCAGCATGGTGGCGACGCTCGAGGCCGATGCCGCCCGGCTGCGGGCCGAGCTGGTCGAGGTCCAGCAGGGGCTGGCCGGGCTGGCCCCCGAGGGTGCCGACCTGGACGCGGCGGAGGCGGGCCTGGCAACAGAGCAGGCGACCGTGGGCGACGTTCGCAACGAGACCGTGGCCGCGCCGAGCACTGCCGCCGCCGAGGTTCGTGGCGAGCTGCGGACGCTGCGAACGACCACCGAGCGAGCCGCGGCCGAAGCCGCCCGCGGCACCCAGCGTCAGGCCCAGCTCGACGAGCGCGCCGAGCGCCTTGGTGCTGAGGCCGAGCGGCTGCGAGCGGAGTGCGAGGCTGCCGAGGGCACGGAGGAGCCGCTCGTGGCCGAGCTCTCCGACGCCGAGCGCCACCGGAGCCGGGCTGAGGAGGCCACCGCCTTGGCCGAGCGTGCGCACCAGGCTGCGGCGACCACCCGGGACACCTGGAGCGCACGAGTCGAAGCGCTGGCCCTCGCGCTCGACCAGGCCCGTGCCCGTGCCGGCACCGAGCAGCTGCAGGACGTCGACGGTGTCGTCGGCACCTTGCTCGACCTCGTCGACGTCGACGAGGGATGGGAGGCCGCGTTCGAGGCCGCCGCCGGAGAGGCGCTCACGGCCGTCGTGGTCACGGGCGTGGAGCCGGCGCGGCGGGCCCTGCGAGTGCTCCACGATCGGTCCACTCCTGGTGCCGTCCTGGCGCTCGGTGCATCCCTGGCACCGGCCAGCCCGCCACGAGTCGGCCAGCCGCTGCGCAGCCACGTCCGCAGCATTGATCCCGCGGTCGCTCGTCTCCTCGACGGCCTGCTCGGTGCCGCGACCGTGGTCGACGGCGGGTGGGAGGCCGCGCTCGACGCTGCGCTGACGCACCCGGCAGCCATCGTCGTGACGCGTCAGGGCGATCGCTTCGGGACGCTCGGTTGGCGGGTGGGCACTGCAGGCACAGGGGCGACCGGGGCCGCGCTGGAGGAAGCGCGAACGAGAGCGGCGGCCGCCGAGGCCGACATGGCCCGCCGGGTGTCCGAGCTGGCGACGGCGCGGGTGGCTCTCGAAGCCGCTCGCGACACCGAGGTGGAGCTGGCTCGGCGCCTCGACGCCACGGACGCTCGCTTCGCGGCCGCGTCCGAACGGCTCGTGCGTGTCCAGGCCGAGCGTCGCGATGCGGTCACCGAAGCCGAGGCGGTGCGGCGTGCCGCAGCCGAGGTGCTTGACCGGCTGGCACGCGAGCAGGCCAGGTTGGCCGAGCTCGAGGCCGTCCTGCCGGGCCTGGAGGCCGAGGAGTCGGCGCAGGCCGAGCAGATGCGGTCGCGGCGGGCGGCGCAGCTGGCCTGGGAGGAGCAAGTGACGGCGCTGCGCGACCGGCGCCGGGACCTTGCCGTGCGCAGCGTCGGCCTCGATGAACGCTGCGCCTTTCTCCAGCAGCGGCTGGCGGAGGTGGAGGAGCGGCTGCGGGCTGACGGCGATGCCCGTGCCGACGCCGAGGCGCGCCGGCTCCGCCTAGACGCCACGCTGATCACACTGGATCGCCTCCACGAAATCGTCGCTCGTCACCGGCTTGTCCTCGACCAGCAGCACGACGACCTCGTGGAGCGCCGGCGCCGCCAGAGCGAGGTGGCCCGGGCCGCGACCGAGGAGCTGGACGCCTTGCGTCGCCAACGCAGCGAGACCGAACGATCGCTCGAGGAGGCACGCGAGCGCTCCCGCCGGGTGGAGATCGAGCAGGCCGAGGCCCGACTCCGGTTGGAGACCGCGGTCGAGAGCCTCCGGCGCGACCATGATGCCGAGCCCGCCGTGGCCCTGGCCTCGGAGTGCCCTCCGCTATCCGAGGGCACCACCGCCCCGGCTCGGGTCAGGGAGCTGGAGCGTGAGCTGCGCATCATGGGGCCCATCAACCCCCTCGCGCTCGAGGAGCACACCGCGCTGCAGGAGCGTCACACCTTCCTCGAAGCCCAGCTCGAGGACGTGAAGACGACGAGGCGGGAGCTGGCCCGGGTCATCCGGGCCGTCGACGTCGAGATCCAGAACGTGTTCGCCGCGGCGTTCGCCGACGTCAGCGAGCACTTCTCGGCGCTGTTCGCGACGCTGTTCCCGGGTGGGCGCGGGCAGCTCGTGCTGACCCAGCCCGACGACTTGCTGAACACCGGGATAGAAGTGGAGGCCAAGCCCTCGGGGAAGAACGTGAAGAAGCTGTCGCTCCTGTCGGGTGGCGAGCGGTCGCTCACCGCGCTGGCGTTCCTGTTCGCCGTGTTCCGCAGCCGGCCGTCGCCGTTCTATGTCATGGACGAGGTCGAGGCGGCCCTCGACGACGTGAACCTGCACCGGTTCCTCGGGCTCATCGAGGAGTTCCGGCGCGATGCGCAGCTCATCATCGTCAGCCACCAGAAGCGCACGATGGAAGCCGCCGACTCCCTGTACGGCGTCACCATGCAGCCGGGGGGTAGCTCGAAGGTGGTGTCCGAACGCATCCGCGCCGAGGCCTGACGGGCGACGAAAGCCATCGTTGAACGGACGCCAGCGTGCGTCTATCGTTCCTGAGCTGCGTCGAACCTTCGGATTCCGCACCGGGGAGGGGCACCGCCAACGTGAGCGAGGTCAAGGCAGGCCCGGCGGCCGTCCGCCTCGTCGGGGTCACGAAGCGCTTCGGCGACGTGGTGGCGGTCGACGACGTCGACCTCGACATCGTCGACGGCGAGTTCTTCGCCATGCTCGGCCCGTCGGGCTCGGGCAAGACGACGATGCTGCGCATGATCGCCGGCTTCGAGCTTCCCACTGCTGGGGCCATCCTCCTGCAGGGCACCGATGTCACCCACCTGCCGCCGTTCGACCGGGATGTCAACACCGTCTTCCAGGACTACGCCCTGTTCCCGCACATGTCGGTCGAGCAGAACGTCGCCTACGGGTTGATGGTCAAGAGGGTCAAGCGGGCCGAGCGGGCTCGCCGGGTGGCCGAGGCGCTGGCCACGGTCCGCCTCGGCGACTACGGCAAGCGCAAGCCGAGCCAGCTCTCCGGAGGACAACGCCAGCGGGTTGCGCTGGCGAGGGCACTGGTGAACCGTCCCCGCGTCCTACTGCTCGACGAGCCGCTCGGTGCGCTCGACCTGAAGCTGCGCGAGGAGATGCAGGTCGAGCTGAAGGCCATCCAGCGCGACGTGGGCATCACCTTCATCTTCGTGACCCACGACCAGGAAGAAGCGCTCACCATGAGCGACCGGATCGCCGTGTTCAACCGTGGCGTGGTCGAGCAGGTCGGGACCCCGGCGGAGGTGTACGAGCACCCGGCGACGCCGTTCGTCGCGGGGTTCGTGGGCACCTCCAACCTGCTGACAGGACAGGCGGCAAGGGCCGTCCTCGGGCGCGACGGAACCTTCACGGTGCGGCCGGAGAAGATCCGCCTCGCCGATGACGGTGCCGCGGTCGGCACCGGTGAGGTGGCGGCCGACGGCGCCGTGCGAGACGTGCTCTACGTCGGCTCCGACACCCGGTACCTCGTGCAGCTCGACGCCGGGGCCGTTCTGCTCGTCACCGAGCAGAACCTCACCACCACCTCCATGGACGTGCTCGCCTCGCGGGGCCGGCGCGTCCGCCTGCTCTGGCGGTCCGAGCACGTGCTCGAGCTCGACACGGCTGCAGCCGCCGGATGACAACAGCAACCGACTCTGAGGGGGAGTACGCATGAACAAGCGCACGGTCGGCTTCGCCGGCCTCACCGCCGTCGCCATGGTGGCCATCGCCGCCTGTGGCAGCGACAGCAACGGCAGCAGCGCGAAGCCGCTCGACAAGCTCGGCGCAGGGGAGGGCCAGGTCAACCTGGTCGCCTGGGCCGGCTACGTGGAGGACGGCTCGACGGACAAGGCGGTCGACTGGGTGACCGGCTTCGAGCAGGCCACGGGCTGCAACGTCAACGTCAAGGTGGGGAACTCCTCGGACGAGATGGTGCAGCTCATGAAGACGGGGGAGTACGACGCCGTGTCGGCTTCGGGCGACGCCACGCTTCGCCTCATCGCCGCCGGTGACGTGGCTCCGGTGAACACGGCCCTCATCCCCAACTACGCCGACGTGTTCGACACCCTGAAGAACAAGCCGTGGAACTCGGTCGACGGCAAGGCCTTCGGCGTGCCCCACGGTCGGGGCGCCAACCTGCTGATGTGGAACACCGAGAAGGTGACGCCGGCGCCCGATTCGTGGGGTGCCGTGTTCGACACCGCCTCGCCGTACAAGGGCTCGGTCACGGCGTACGACAGCCCGATCTACATCGCCGACGCCGGGCTCTACCTGATGAAGACCAAGCCCGAGCTTGGCATCACGAATCCGTATGCCCTCGACGAGACCCAGTTCAAGGCCGCTGTCGACCTGCTGAAGCAGCAGAAGACCATCATCGGCGAGTACTGGAGCGACTTCACCAAGCAGATCGCCGCCTTCAAGCAGGGCTCGTCGGTGCTGGGCACGACGTGGCAGGTGATCAAGAACCTGGCCGCGGCCGATGGCGCCACCGTGGACGTCACGTTGCCGAAGGAAGGGGCGACGGGCTGGTCCGACACCTGGATGGTCTCCTCGAAGGC
>CAZTVJ010000146.1:0-1642 GCA_964616935.1 uncultured Acidimicrobiales bacterium
GGCACCAGCCCTGCCGGCGCGGCCCGTTTGATCGGGCGCCGCCTCGTGGCAGCCTGCATGGCCACCACTGATCTCGATCTCGTGCTCGTGGAGCACACCTGGCGAACCAGGACGACCTGCCTTCCGCTGCAGTGACACTACGCCAACAAGGTGACACGTGAAAAGCGTCACTTCGGTTACGACACGCGCCGGCTCGGCTGCTCAACCCTTCCCGAGGGCGCGGCTGCGCTCGGTGGCCGCGAGGACACCATCGACCACGGCAGCCCGGAAGCCGCCCCGCTCGAGCGCATGGACACCGGCCGCCGTGGTGCCACCCGGCGAAGTGACCTGGGCGCGCAGCTCGGCCGGGTGCTGGGTCGACGCCGCCAGCAGCGCGGCCGACCCGATGAGGACCTGCTCGACCAGCGCGGCCGCGGTCGCACGAGGCAGCCCGGCCGCCACGCCACCGTCGATGAGCGACTCGGCCAGCAAGAACACGTACGCCGGTCCGGAACCGGACAGGCCCGTCACGGCGTCGAGGAGCGGCTCCGGAACCCGCACCACGGTGCCGACGGCCGACAGGATCGACTCCGCCCACGCCAGGTCGTCGTCGTCGGCCGCCGACCCCGCCGCGATCGCTGAGGCTCCGGCACCGACGAGTGCGGGCGTGTTGGGCATCGCCCGCACCACCGCGACGGTGCCGGGCAGAGCATGCTCGATCGTGGTCGTGGCGACGCCTGCCGCGATCGACAGCAGCCGGATGGCACCCTTCATCGTCCCGATGATTGAGCACGCCGACGCGATGTCGGCCGGCTTCACCGCCACGAGGACCCCTTGGGCCTCCACCGGCGGCTCGACACCGACGGTCACGCCGGGGAAGCGCTCGGTCAGCTCACGCCGCCGCGCCTCCACCGGCTCGACGATGGCCAGCTCGGCGGCCGTGGCCCACCCGGTGTGCAGCAGCCCACCCACCAGGGCGGCACCCATGTTGCCGCCCCCGAACACCACCAGCTTCGTGCGACCCACGAGCGGAACCTACTCCGGCGGCCCACGAGCGTTGGGCGGGTTCGACGCGTCATGCGACCGCGAAGTCGCCCAACGCTGCCGGGACCGGACGGACCCGGGGCGAACATCGTCCGTACTTCCCCGACACGGCCTCGATCACCCCGGGTCCACGGGGGATGTGTGCCCGGCCGGCGCCCGATCGGAAGGTGCCGGCGCACACCGCAGGCGTCAGGCCGGGAAGCGCGAGGCGAAGCCGATCCGCAACGCCGGCCGAAAGCACTGCTCCACCGTTGCGTAGAGCGTGCCGATCACCCGATCCAGCTCCGCCTCCCCGACGAGCGCGAGGGGCAGCTCGCCCCGCAGGAAGACCGCGTCCTCCATGCCGATGGCGAAGTGGGCACCGATGAGGCGGTCGTTGCGGCGCAGCAGGTGCTCGTACAGCTCGGCGTGGTTCTCGTCCGGCGCCGGCATCACGTACGTCTCGTAGCGCAGCGTCCGCTGGCCGAGCGTCAGCCACACGGTGGTGAAGTCCTTCTCCTCCCCCACCATGCGCACGTACCAGCGACGCTCGCCGGGCTCGCCGCGGTCGATGGCCGCGATCGCCGGGTTGGTGGCGCGCGCCCCGCTCAACCACCCGTCGATGCGCACTTCCAGGGCG
>CAZTVJ010000147.1:0-5869 GCA_964616935.1 uncultured Acidimicrobiales bacterium
GTCGTGCTGAAGCCGTCCGAGCTGACGCCCCTCACCGCGCTGAAGCTCGCCGAGATCTCGGCCGAGGTGCTGCCGGCCGGCGTGTTCAACGTCGTCACCGGTGACGGCGAGCACTGTGGCGCCTCGCTCGTCACCCACCCCCTCGTGCGCATCATCTCCCTCACCGGTGAGGTGACGACCGGCAAGATCATCATGAAGGCCGCGGCGGACTCACTGAAGCGAGTGCACCTCGAGCTGGGCGGCAAGGCGCCCGTCGTCGTGTTCGACGATGCCGACCTCGAGGCCGCCATCGCCGGTGTGCGCACCTTCGGGTATTGGAACGCCGGGCAGGACTGCACGGCCGCGTGCCGCGTGCTCGCCGGCCCCGGCATCCACGACGAGCTCGTGGCCGGCCTGGCCGATGCGGCGAAGAGCCTGGTGATGGGCGACCCGACCGATGAAGCGACCGAGTTGGGCCCGGTGGTCTCCGACGACCAGCGCGAGCGGATCGCCGGCTTCGTCGAGCGCGCCGTCGCCAAGGGTGCCAACGCCGTGACGGGCGGGGCCAAGGCGGAGGGCGCCGGCTTCTTCTACGAGCCAACGGTGATCGCCGGGGTCGGCCAGGACGACGAGATCATCCAGCGGGAGGTCTTCGGCCCGGTCGTCACCGTGCAGCGCTTCAGCGATGAAGCCGAGGCGCTGGCCTGGGCCAACGGCGTCGACTACGGGCTGGCCGCTTCGGTCTGGACCAAGGACGTCGGTCGGGCGCTGCGGATGGCCAACGGCATGCAGTTCGGCACGGTGTGGGTGAACGACCACGGCCCACTCGTGTCGGAGATGCCTCACGGCGGCTTCAAGCAGTCCGGGGTGGGCAAGGACATGTCGGTCTATGCGATCGAGGCCTACACGGAGCTGAAGCACGTCATGATCAAGACGACGTGATGGGCTCGCTCGCCTTCGCCTCCGCTCGCCGTCCGCCTCGTCGGTGGCGCTTCCCTCGGCGATCGGCTGGCCGTTCGAGGCGCGTCGTCGAGCCCGGCTGATGCGGCGGATCGCTGCGGCGCTCGACGACACCGATCGAGCCATCATCGAACAGCTCCAGGAGGACGGGCGCCTCCCGTACACCAAGCTCGGTCACGCCGTCGGGCTGTCCGAGGCTGCGGTGCGCCAGCGTGTGCAGCGCCTGATCGACAGCAACGTCATGCAGGTGGTCGCCGTCACCGACCCGTTGTCCCTCGGTCTGCGGCGCGTCGCCATGATCGGCATCCGCACCGAGGGGGACGCGACGGGCATCGCCGACAAGATCTGCGCGCTCGACGACGTCGACTACGTGGTCATCACGGCGGGGTCGTTCGACATCATGATCGAGGTGGTCGTCGAGCACGACGACGCACTGCTCGAGCTCATCGGACGAGTCCGATCGATCAGCGGTGTGCGGTCGACCGAGAGCTTCATCTACCTGCGCCTCGCCAAGCAGACCTATGCCTGGGGAGCGCATTGACAAATGGCCGGGTCGTCGGTCGAATCTCGGGACCATTCAGTTCCTCGGGACGGATGCTCGCGCCTAGCGCGGTCGTGCGTCCCCAGATCTGGCCAGGCGGGGCGGGCGGCAGCTGATGGGTGACCTGCAGGACCAGGCGCGGCGGCATCTGTGGATGCACTTCACCAACCTGGGTGGCTTCCAGGCGGCCGACCTGCCCA
Organism: uncultured Acidimicrobiales bacterium; assembly: GCA_964616935.1. GTDB lineage: Bacteria > Actinomycetota > Acidimicrobiia > Acidimicrobiales > Ilumatobacteraceae > CAZTVJ01. The sequence continues at coordinate 1,681 of CAZTVJ010000147.1, forward strand.
TCATCACCCGGGGCGAGGGCTGCTACGTGTGGGACCAGCACGGCCGCCGCTACCTGGACGGGCTCTCGGGCCTGTTCGTCGTGCAGGTCGGGCACGGCCGGCGAGAGCTGGCTGAGGCCGCCGCCGCCCAGGCCGAGCGCCTCGCCTACTTCCCGTTGTGGAGCTTCGGGCACGAGCCAGCCATCGAGCTGGCCACCCGGCTGGCCCACCTGGCGCCTGGCGACCTGAACCGGGTGTTCTTCACCACCGGAGGCTCCGAGGCCGTCGAGTCCGCGTGGAAGCTGGCGAGGCAGTACTTCCAGGCCATCGGCCAGCCCGGGCGCTACAAGGTGATCAGCCGGACGATGGCGTACCACGGCACCTCGCTCGGCGCGCTGGCCGTCACCGGCGTGCCAGCGATCCGCGCTCCGTTCGAACCACTGGTACCCGGCGCCATCAAGGTCCAGAACACCAACCGCTACCGCTGCGGTGACTGCGCGCACCTCGACGCGTGCACGTTGCGCTGCGCGGACGACATCGAGCGCCGCATCCTGATGGAAGGAGCGAACACCGTCGCGGCGGTCATCCTCGAGCCCTTGCAGAACACCGGCGGCTCCATCCCGCCGCCTCCGGGCTACTGGGCCCGGGTGCGGGAGATCTGCGACCGGTACGGCGTGCTGCTCGTCTCGGACGAGGTGATCTGCGCGTTCGGCCGCCTCGGTCACTGGTTCGGCGCCGATCGCTACGGCTACCAGCCCGACATCATCACCTTCGCCAAGGGAGTGACGAGCGGGTACGCGCCACTCGGCGGGATGATCGTGAGCGACCGCCTCGTCGAGCCCTTCCTGGGCAACGGCGGAGCGTTCCTCCACGGCATCACCTTCGGTGGCCACCCGGTCTCGTGCGCCGTGGCGTTGGCGAACCTCGACCTGATGGAGCGCGAAGACCTTCTCGGCAACGTCCGCACCCACGAGCCTCACTTCGCCGACCTGCTCGGCGGGTTGCGCGACCTCCCGATCGTCGGGGACGTGCGCGGCGCGGGCTACTTCCACTCGATCGAGCTCGTCCGCGACCGGGACACCCGCGAGTCGTTCACCGCCGAGGAGTGCGACTGGCTCCTGCGCGACGTGCTGTCTCCCCGACTCTTCGAAGCCGGGCTCATCTGCCGGGCCGACGACCGGGCGGAGCCGATGATCGTGCTGTCACCGCCGCTGGTGGCCGGGCCCGAGGAGCTGGAGCTCATCGAGCGCACCCTGCGACAGGCGCTCTCTGTGGCCTGGACGGAGTACGAGCAACGACGCTCGCGCTGAGGAAGGATTGACGCATGCTGACGGTGGGGGTACCGCGGGAGATCAAGACGGCCGAGGGCCGGGTGGCCATGACGCCCGACGGCGTCCGCGAGCTCGACCGGGCCGGCGTCGCGGTGTTCGTAGAGGCGGGCGCCGGCGATGGCGCATCCATCACCGATGCGGAGATGGTCGCGGCGGGCGCCACCATCGTGCCCACCGCTGCCGAGGCCTGGGCGCAGCAGATGGTCGTGAAGGTCAAGGAGCCACAAGCCAGCGAGCTCGGCTTCCTGCGCAGCGACCTGACGCTCGTCACCTACCTGCACCTCGCCGCCTACCCGGAGATGGCCAGGGCCCTGCTGTCGGCCGGCACCACGGCCATCGCCTACGAGACCGTGCAGACGCCGGCCGGCGCTCTACCCCTCCTGGCGCCGATGTCCGAGGTCGCCGGACGGCTGGCACCGCAGGCCGGCGCCTACTTCCTCGAGCGCCACAAGGGTGGCCGCGGTGTGCTGCTCGGTGGGGCTCCCGGCGTCCGGCCGGCGCGCGTGGTCGTGCTGGGAGCGGGCAACGTCGGTTGGAATGCGGCGTGGATCGCAGCGGGCATGGAGGCTGAGGTGCTCCTGCTCGACAAGAACCTCGATCGCCTCCGGTGGGTCGACCAGATCCACAAGGGTCGCATCATGACCCTCGCCTCCAACCAGGGTGCGGTGGAGCGCGCCGTCGCCGAGGCCGATCTGGTGATCGGAGCGGTGCTCGTGGCGGGCGGCCGCGCGCCGGTCGTGGTCAGCGACGACATGGTGGCCGGCATGAAGCGCGGTGCGGTCATCGTCGACGTTGCCGTCGACCAGGGCGGCTGCGTCGAGACCACCCGCGAGACGACGCACAACGATCCCGTCTACGTCGTCCACGACGTTCTGCACTACGCGGTCGGCAACTTGCCTGGCGCCGTTCCGCACACGTCCACCTATGCCCTCACCAACGCGACGCTGCCCTTCATCGCCGAGGTGGCCGTACACGGGCCCGCCGGTGCCTGCCGCCGCGACCCGGCACTCGCCTACGGGTGCAACACCGTCGGTGGCGCGGTCACGAGCCGGCCCGTCGCCGAGTTCCTCGGCCTTCCCTACGTGGAACCCCTCGTCGCGCTTGGGTAGTCCTCCACGGAACGAATCTCGGCGCCATGGCGGCCACGGCCTTACCGGGCCTCGCGCCACATGAGCCACACCTTCGGTCCGCCCTTCGGTGTGACGATCTCACCCGTCACCTCGAAGCCGAACCGCGCGTAGAACGGGACGTTGGCCTCCTTCGACGACTCGAGGTAGGCGCCGAGACCCTCGACGTCGCAGCGGTCCAGGCCGGGCTGCAGCACGGCGGCGCCGAGACCCTTGCCCTGGTGCGCAGGGTCGGTGCCGAGCACCTCCAGGTACCAGTGCGGGGCGCTCGGGTGCGCGGCCTGGATGGCCGACAGGACCCGCAGGTTGGCCAGCACTCGCAGTCCGAACCCGCGGAGGTAGCCGGGCGACGCGCGCAGCGTCTCGGCGAACGACGCCTTCCAGTGCCCCGGCGGCGCCCACAGCGCGGCCGCCTCACCGGCGTCGGCCACGTCGACACATCCGTTGCCGAGGCGGGTCCGCAGGAGTGTCCCGAACAGGTGGCGGCCCCGGTCGAAGGGCAGGTCGTGACCACCCATCAGGTACCGCATCATGGGATCGTCGACGAAGGCTCGCGACAAGCAGGCTGCGATGGTGGGCACGTCGCGCGACGTCGCAACCCTGACCGAGTGAGCCACGAGCTCTGAACGTAGCGGCCGCTGGTCCAGCCGGCACGGTGACCGTGCCGGCTGGACCGGGGCGCCTACTTCGGCAAGCCGAAGGCGTACAGCTTGTTGTTCGGCGTCCCGAAACCGAAGTTGCTGTACCCCGAGCCCCAGAAGAGCATCCCGTCAGAGATGGAGGCGCCCGACAGGCACGAGCCACCACTGGGGAAGCTCCACAGCACGGCGCCCGTCTCGCCGTTCAGGGCGTACATGTACCCCGCCGGATCCAGCGCGCAGCCGAACACGACGCCGTTCGCCGTCGTGACCGGGCCCGAGGCGGCACCACCTTTCGGCGGCGCGAGCTGCCAGCGCAGCTGGCCCGTCGCGGCGTCGATGCCACTCCACACGCCCGCTGTCGTCACGGCTCCGCTGGGCAACGTCCAGGGGACGAGGTTGCTGTTGGCGTTGGCCGTGTAGACGCGCTTGCTGTCCACGGCCGAGCCCCACTGCAGCCCGCCAGCCGTGCCGCCGGGACCAGCCTGCGTGACCCACTGGACGGCGCCGGTATCCGGGTCGACGGCCCAGTACTGCCCGCTCTTCTGCCCCGCCCCGACGAGCTCGCGCTTGTGCTGCCCGTCCGCCTTCACGGTGAACAGCGCAGGTGCTTGGCCGAAGTCGTAGTCGGGACCGGCCGGCTCAGGGCAGTTGTCGCCGTCGCCGATGAACGGGATGCAGTCGACCGTCCACGCGTCGTAGGGCAACGCACGCGTCGCCCACCGAACCGCGCCCGTCTTCAGGTCGAGCGCCATGATCGCGTCGAAGTAGTCATCGTCGGCAAGGCACTCGCCCTGAGCCGAAGGGTTGCCGACGTTGTTGCCGACGCAGGTGAGCACGTCCGGCGGTACCGAGTAGTTGTTGCCGGTGGCGATGTACACCTGCCCGCGCTTGGTGTCGATGGCCGGGCTGCTGCCCCACACGGCGTTGCCGCTGTAGCCCTCGGGCGCCAGGTAGGTCTTCCACACGAGCGCCCCGGTGTACAGGTCGAGGGCTGCCATGCTGCCCCGGAACGTGCAGCACACGTAGCCGGGGAAGATCCCCTGCGCCGACAGCGCCTCCTCCTGGGAGGCCACGCCGACGTAGACGCGGTTGCCGAACACCGTGGCCGACT
>CAZTVJ010000148.1:0-10356 GCA_964616935.1 uncultured Acidimicrobiales bacterium
CGAGCCGTGAGCAGACGCCGACGTAGGTGTTAGGGATCCGTGAGCAGGCTGGCCGCCGGTAACCTGGCGCTTCGTGACCAGGCTCGTGCTCATCCGCCACGGCGAGTCGACCGCCACCGTCCGCCGCGTCGCCGGCGGGATGGTGGGGTGCACCGGCCTCACCGTGCTGGGCCGCGAGCAGGCCGCAGCGCTGCGCGATCGGTGGCTGAAGCACCCTGAGCTTGACGCCGACGTCCTCGTCGCGAGCGACATGGCACGAGCCCGGGAGACGGCGGAGATCGTGGCACCGGCACTGGGCGACCTCGCGCTCGAGCTGGACCCCGGGTTGCGGGAGATGGACCCTGGTCCGGAGTGCGACGGCCTCCCGTGGGACGAGATCACCAAGCTGCTCGGCAGCACCGACTGGGAGTCCGACCCGTACCGCTGGGGGTTCCCCGGCGGGGAGACGCTCGCCGGGTTCCAGCACCGCGCCGCGGCGGCGATCAGCGCGCTGGCCCATCGCTTCGAGGGCCGGTGCGTGGTGGCCGTGTGCCACGCCGGCGTGATCGACGTGGCTCTGCGGCTGTTCCTCCGCACGCCCTTCACCGGCGGATTCGAGCTGCGCACGCTGAACACCTCGATCACCGAGGTGCAGCTGCAGTCGCCCGGATGGCGGCTCCTGCGCTACAACGACGCCGCGCACCTGGCGGGGCTCCCCCCGTCGACACCGTACGACTCGTAGCGCTGCGGACACGGAGGACGTCATGGGGTTGTTGGACGGCAAGGTGGCCATCGTCATCGGGGGCCACAGCGGCCTCGGCGAGGCCACGACGAGGCGCTTCGCCGACGAGGGCGCCCACGTCGTCGTCGCGGCGCGACGAACCGAGCTGGTCGACGAGGTCGCGTCCAGCGTCGGCGGGACCGGATTCACCGTCGACATCACCGATGACGAGCAGGTGCAGGCCCTCGTCGACTTCACCCTCGACCGCTTCGGTGCGTTCCAGATCGCCATCAACGGCGCCGGCTTCGAGCAGAGCACGCCGCTGCGGGACCTGACCCCCGAGCTGCTGAAGGCCATGCACGACGTCCAGATCACGGGCGCGCTGTACGTCATGCGCCACTGCTGCAACGCCATGGCCGACCACGGAGGTGGTTCGTTCGTGACGATCTCGTCGCTCACCGCGCACAACCCGGCCATCGGGCTGACCGCGTACGCCAGCGCGAAGGCCGGCATGGAGTACGCCACCCAGATCGCCGCGGTGGAGTACGGACCGCAGCAGGTGCGGGTGAACGCCATCGCCTCGGCGCTCATCGAGACGCCGATGACCAGCCGCATCTTCGAGAGCCCCATCGCCGTCCAGGCCGTGCGGGAGATGACCCCGCTCGGCTACATGGGCCATCCCGACGACATCGCCAAGGCCGCGCTCTTCTTCTGCAGTGAGCTCGCCAGCTACGTGACGGGCCAGACGCTGTGCGTCGACGGCGGCTCGTCGCTGATGGCGCTGCCCACCCCCCAGATGTACCTGGACGTGGCCACCCGGCTCGCCGCCGCGAGCGCGCCGGCCTGAGGTGCGCTGGGACCACGTCGTGGTCGGCGCGGGGTCGACCGGCGCGGTCGTGGCGGCCCGGCTCTCGGAGGATCCCCGCCGCACGGTGCTGCTGCTGGAGGCCGGACCCGACTACCCGTCCGCCCGCACGTCCGCGGGGATCGCCAGCGTGAACTCCTTCCGGGCGCTCTCGGTGCCCGAAGTGCTCTGGGATCCGTTGCCGGCCAGCCGGGCGGCGGGCGAGGAGCCCCGGACCTACCTGCGGGGCCGAGGCGTGGGGGGCTGCTCGGCCGTGAACGGCCTGATCGCCCTCCCTGGCTTGGCGGCCGACTACGACCGCTGGGAGCACGAGCTGGGCGCCGAGGGGTGGCGTGGCGAGGCGATGGGACGAGCGCTCGCCGCGGCCGAGGCGGCGCTGCGTCCGACGACCCCCGCAGCGGACGAGCGCGGCGCCGTCGGCCGCGCCTTCGCCGACGCCGCGCACGCGGCTGGTCACGCCATCGTCGTCCATCCGAGCCCCGCCGTCGTCGGCGTCGGGCCGGTCCCCCTGACCGTCCGAGACGGCCGCCGGGTGTCGGTGAACGACGCCTACCTCGAACCGGCGCGGCATCGCCCGAACCTCACGATCCGGGGCGACGTCCTTGTCGATCGTGTGGTGTTCGATCACGGTCGAGCCTCCGGAGTGCTGCTCGCTGACGGCGAGCTGGTGGAGGCGGCTGCGGTGGTCCTGAGCGCCGGTGCCATCGCGTCACCGGCCATCCTCCTGCGGTCGGGGATCGAGCGGCCCGGCGTCGGCGCCAACCTCAAGGACCACCCTGCCTTCCGCCTCGTGCTCTCGCTGAGGGAGTCGGCGCGAGCGGGGTCCACCGAGGCGCTGGCGGTCACCACGATGCTGCGCTGGTCGTCCGGCCCGGACCGCCTCGCCGACCTGCAGGCCATCGCGGTCAACCTCACCGGCAGCGACCCGGCTGATCTGGCCCACGGCATGGTGATGGGGGCTCTGATGCAGCCCGTCTCTGTTGGTCGGGTGGCGCTGGCGTCGACCGACCCGCTGGTGCCGCCGACCATCGCCTTCGACCTGCTGGCCGACGAGCGCGACGCCGAGCGGCTGGCGCAGTGCTTCCGCGACCTCGTGGCGCTGATCGAAGGGCGCGAGCTGCTGGCCATCTCCGATGGTGTCACCGCGGGGGACACGAACATCCATCCCGCCGATCTCATCGATGCTGACGGGCTCGGTGGCTGGCTGCGCGCCAACCTCGACGACTACGCGCACGCCACCGGCACCTGCCGCATCGGCAGACCCGACGACCCGGCTGCTGTGGTCGATCCGTCCTGTCGCGTGATCGGCGTGATGGGCTTGCGGGTGGCCGATGCCTCGGTCATGCCCGACATCCCCCGAGCCAACACGCACCTCACGTGCGTGGCCATCGGTGAGCGGGTCGCCGGAATGATCCGAGCAGAGGGATCGCCGGTCTGAGAGGATGAGCCCGTCGTGGCCCGACCGTCGGGAGGCGCCATGAAGGTCTGGATCGATCAGGATTTGTGCACCGGTGACGGGCTGTGCGAGGACCGCTGCCCGGAGGTGTTCGTCCTGCTCGACGACGGCATCTCCTACGTCCACGCCGGAGCGTCGATCGGGAACGACCCAGGGGGTGGCCAGAGCCTCGTGGACGTGCCGGCGCGTCTCACCGCCGCGGTCATCGAGGCCGCCGAGGTGTGCCCGGGGGAGTGCATCTTCCTCGAGGATTGACCGGCTCGACGAGGTTCAGAGCGAGTCGAGCAGCTCTTGCATCGCGTCCTCGAGGTAGCCCGTCATGTCCCAGAGGTCGGGGACGAGCTGACGGTCCGCGATGAAGCCGAAGTCGAGGCTGCCGTTGTAGCTCTGGACCGTCATGTTCAGACCCTGGCCGTCGATGATGGCCGACACGGGGTAGAAGTGGAGCAGCTTGGCCCCGGCGGAGTAGAGCGGGTAGTTGGGGCCGGGCACGTTCGAGATGATGAGGTTGAACGGCGGGCTCATGCGGTCCGCGATGCGGGTGCGGCTGTACATGCGCATGGCCCGGGCGGCGAGGGCAGGCGGGGCGAAGACGGTGAAGTCCTGCAGGGTCTCGGCCGGGATGGCGGCGTGCATCTCCTTGGCCGAGTTCATCGACCCGCGGATCTTCATGAGCCGGTCGACGGGATCCTTCTCGTCGGTGGCGAGGTTGCACATCATGCCCGACACGCGGTTCTGGTACGCCTCGTCCTCGTCGCCGCTGCGCAGGCTGACCGGCACCATGGCGATGAGGGGTTCCTCGGGCAGGACTCCCCGCTCGTCGAGGTAGCGGCGCAGGGTGGACGAGCACAGCGCCATGACGACGTCGTTGAACGTGGTGCCGAGGGAGTTCTTCACCTTCTTCGCGTCGTTCAGTGGGATCGACGTGAAGGCGAAGCGTCGGTGAGGGCTGATCGAGCGGTTGAACGGGGTGCGCGGTGCAGCGGTGGGCGGAAGGGCCGGCGGGTGGTCCACCTCGCTGCCGCCGCGCAGTCGCTGGCGCAACAGGTCGCCGAAGGGCCCGGGTAGGGGTTGGGCGGCCACGTCGGCCATGGCTCGCAGCCCGCCGCTCTGGGTGGCCGCGGCGAGCTGGCGCAACATGCGCACGTTGAGGCGCACGAGCTTCTCGGGGCGGCGCAGGTACTCCAGCGCGGTGCGCTGGAGCAGCTCGGCGTCGCTCGGTAGACGATCCGCCTGCCAGTCGGCCACGTCACCCGTGGGGCGGAAGGACGGATCCTGGTCCAGGAGCACCGCCAGCATCTGCGCGCCGGACGCCCCGTCGATGGTGGCGTGGTGGATCTTGTTGAGCTGGGCGACGTATCCGTTCTCCAGACCGTCGATCACGTAGAGCTCCCACAGCGGGCGGCTGCGGTCGAGCGGGCGGCTCACGATGCGGGCCACCTGCTCGGCCAGCTGCTGGTCGTTCCCCGGCGGCGGCAGGGCCAGGTTGCGCACGTGGAAGTCGATGTCGAAGTCGGGATCCTCGATCCAGTAGGGGAGATCGAGCCCGAGCGGCACCTCCACGAGGCGGCGGCGGTAGGGCGCCAGCTGGTCGATGCGCTCCAGGACGAGCGCCCTGGTCGCCTCGTACCCCGCGCCCCCTTCGGCCCCGGCGGGGTCGAAGACGTTGAGCGAGGACACGTGCCCGAACGTCGTCGGCCCCTCCATGTTCAAGAAGCTGGCATCGACCCCACTCAGCTGGCGCATGTGCAGCCCTTCGTAGCGCGTGTCGGGATGCTATTGGCAATCGGCTGGGCCGGGACGCGGCCGTGCCGGCGCGCCACCTGCTATGCAACGACGGTGCCGTACATCAAGGGTCTGCACGAGCTGTCCGAGGGGTGCTTCGCCTACCTCCAGCCCGACGGCGGTTGGGGTTGGAGCAACGCCGGCCTGCTGGTGGGTGACGGCCAGTCGCTCCTGGTCGACACCCTGTTCGACCTCCACCTCACCGCCGAGATGCTGGAGGCGATGGCACCCCACACCGTGGCGGCACCAGTGAGCCACCTGGTGAACACCCACGCCAACGGCGACCACTGCTACGGGAACCAGCTGGTCGGCGGCGCCGAGATCATCGCCTCGACCGCGGCCGCCGAGGAGATGGCCGACGTGCCGCCCGCCATGCTGGCCGCCCTCAACCAGGCCGAGGGTGAGGTCGGTGAGCTGTTCCGGAGCTTCTTCGGCGCCTTCGACTTCGACGGCATCGAGCTCACCCCGCCAACGCGCACCTTCGACGGCCGCCTCGATCTGGAGGTCGGTGGCCGCCCGGTCGAGCTGATCGAGGTGGGGCCGGCCCACACCAAGGGCGACGTCCTGGTGCACGCGCCCGAGGACCGGGCCGTGTTCACCGGCGACATCCTGTTCATCGGAGGCACGCCGATCGTGTGGGCCGGGCCGTTGTCCAACTGGATCGATGCGTGCGACCTCATCCTCGGGATGGATGTCGAGGCCGTGGTGCCCGGCCACGGCCCGGTCACGGACAAGGCCGGGGTCGCCCAGGTGCGCGACTACCTCACCTTCGTGCTCGCGGAGGCGACAGCCCGCCACGATGCCGGGATGACCGATCTCGAGGCGGCGCGCGACATCGCCCTCGGCCCGTTCGGCGACTGGGGTGAGCGGGGCAGGATCGCCGTGAACGTGGCGACGGTGTACCGATCGCTCGATCCCGCCTACCGTTCGCCCGACGTCGTCGAGATGTTCCGACGGATGAACGAGCTGGAGCGCTGAGGAGCCGCATGGAGCTGCGACTGGGGATCGACATCGGCGGGACGGGGATCAAGGGCGCTCCCGTCGACGTCGACAGCGGCGAGCTGAAGGAAGCCCGGTTCCGCCTGGAGACACCGAAGGGAGCCAAGCCGAACGACGTGGGCGACGTGGTCAAGAAGGTCGCCGAGCACTTCGACGTGACGGGGCCGGTCGGCATCACCTTCCCCGGTGTCGTGCTGCACGGTGTCGTGCAAACTGCAGCCAACGTGAGCAACGAGTGGGTCGGCTACAACGCCGACCAGCTCTTCTCCGACAACCTGGGGCGGCCGGTGTCGATGCTGAACGACGCCGACGCCGCGGGGCTGGCCGAGGTGCGCTTCGGGGCGGGGCGCGATCGTCCCGGTGTCGTCATCATGATCACGCTGGGCACCGGCATCGGCTCGGCCGTCTTCGTGGACGGCACGCTCGTGCCCAACACCGAGCTCGGCCACATCGAGCTGGACGGCCAGGACGCTGAGACGCAGGCGTCTGGCTCGGCGCGCGACCGCCACGGGCTCTCCCACAAGGACTATGCCAAGCGGCTCGATCGGTACCTCAACCACCTCGACGGTCTGCTCTGGCCCGACCTCATCATCCTCGGCGGCGGGGTGAGCAAGCAGGGCGAGAAGATCCTGCCCCATCTCCACGTCCGGTGTGAGGTGGCGCTGGCCCAGCTCCGCAACAACGCGGGCATCGTCGGCGCGGCGCTGCACGCGGGGTGACGAACCGAGACGTCGTCGTCCTCGGCGGCGGTCCTGCCGCCCTGGCCGCCGCGGCGGCGTGCGTCGAGGTCGGGCTCTCGGTGTCGAGGGTCGACCCTGCGCCCGAGCAGGGCTGGGCCAACACCTACGGCGTCTGGGTCGACGAGCTGGCCGGCCTCGGGCTGGAGCCGACGCTCGGCCATCGGTGGGACCGGGTCGAGGTGATCGGCCGCCGCCGCCACGTGCTCGGCCGGAGCTACGGCGTGTTCGACAACGCGGCGCTGGCCGCCGCGCTCACCGCTCGCGCCGGTGATGCGGAGGTCGTGGCGGGGCGAGTGGTCGGTGCCAACCACGACCGATGGGGAAGCACGGCCGTGCTCCACGACGGCCGCTTCCTCGACGCCAGGGTCCTGATCGACGCCACCGGTCACCACCCCGTGCTCGTGCATCGGCCAGAGCGCTCCGCACCCGCGATGCAGGCGGCTTACGGCATCGTGGCGCGCTGCGCGTCGCCTCCGTACGAGCCGGGCTCGTGCGTGCTCATGGACTGGTCGTGTGGCCCGGGCGACGACAGCGATCCGACGTTCCTCTACGCGCTCGATCTCGGTGACGACTGGTGGCTCCTCGAGGAGACCTCGCTGGCCCGCCGCTCGCCGCTCTCCCTCGCCTCGTTGGAGGATCGTCTCCACCGTCGCCTGGCCGAGCGCGGCATCGTCGTGCGGGAGGTGCGGGCCACCGAAGTGGTCGAGATCCCGATGGGGTTGCCGCTGCCCTCGCTCGGCCAGCGCGCGGTCGGGCTGGGCGGTGCGGCGAGCATGGTGCACCCGGCGACCGGCTACTCGGTCGGGGCGTCGCTGCGGGTGGCAGCGCTGCTGGCCACTGCCATCGCCCAGGCGATCGAGCGCAGGGCCACGCCCCAAGGCGTGTCGCGTGCCGCGTGGGCCGCGGTGTGGCCGTCGGGCCGGGTGCGCACTCGCTCGCTGCAGCAGTACGGGCTGGAAGGCCTGCTGCGGTTCGACCTGGGCGACCTGCGCTGGTTCTTCGACGCGTTCTTCACCTTGCCCACGGCCTCGTGGTTCGGGTACCTCGCCGGTCTCGATGCGGCCAACGAGACGGCGGGCACCATGCGCTCGCTGTTCGGCGAGCTCCCGCCGGGCGTCCGCGCCAAGCTGGTTGCCAGCAACCCGATCCCGTTGGTGCGAGCCGTCGCCGGACGCTGACGCCGCCGGTCGGCTCAGATGGCGCGGGCGACGGCGGCGGCCTGGTGGATGGCGGCCATGATGCTGTTGGTCCCGCAGACGTCTCCGACCAGGTGCACAGGGCGCAACCCCGTGTCGAGGTATGACGCCAGCTCGCGGTTCGGGTGGTTGTACCCCACGAGCACGACGGTGCGTGCCGGCAGCACCCGTCGCCGCTCGGTGAACGGCACTCCGATGAGGACCTCATCGGTCGTGATGGCTTGCAGGTGATGTCCGCCGACGAAGTCGAACGACCCCGACATCAGGCGCTCGCGCGCGGCCTCGACCGTCGCCGGCGGGTAGGGCAGCGTCGCCCCGATGCTCTCGTGACGCCCGACCATGGTCACCTCGGCCCCGGTCTCGAGCAGCGCATCGGCCACCGAGATCGCCTCGAACGTCCCGGTGTCGTCGAAGACGACGCAAGGACCCTCGACGGTGGCCCGGCCCCCGAAGCCGAACACGTCCCACGAGCTGTAGACGTGCGCCAGCCCGTGGCCCGGGATGGGCATCACCGGGGTGGCGAGCTGAAAGCCGTCACGGCGGGGTGTGCTCCCCGTGGCGATGACGACCTCGTCGGGGTCCACCTCGTCCACGACATCGGGGTCGACCATCGAGCTGAGGCGGATCGTGACGCCCAGGCGCTCCAGCTCACCCGACAGCCAGTGCGTGATGGCGCCGATGTCCGAGCGATGCGGTGCCGTCGCCGCGATGGCGACCTGGCCGCCGAGGTGGCGGGTCGCCTCGTGCAGCTCCACCTCGTGGCCTCGCATCGCCGCGGTGCGTGCTGCTTCGAGGCCGCCCGGCCCGCCGCCCACCACGAGCACCTTCTTCTTGACATCGGCCACGCCTTCGGGATCGAAGCTGACCGTGGTCTCGGCGGCGGCCGCGACGTTGACGACGCAGCTCAGCACGCCGGTGCTCATCAGCTGGCCGACGCAGCCCATGTTCGAGCCGATGCACGGGCGGATGCGGTTCTCTTCGCCCCGGCGGGCCTTGTTGACGAGCTCCGGGTCGGCGATCATCGCCCGGACCATGGACACCATGTCCGCGGCGCCACTGGCCACGATGTGGCTGGCGTGGTCGAGCGTCATGATCCGGCCTACGACGATGGTGGGCTTCGACACCACGCGCGTGATCACCTCGCTCGCCTCGACCTCGAGGCCCAACGGGTCGTCCATCGTCGACAGCAGCTTGTGGAAGCGCCAGTACGAGCCCATGTGGAGCGAGACGTAGTCGACGAGGGGCTCGATGATGCGGGCGATGTCGGCGCTGTCCTGGGGGAGCAGGCCCCCCGGGATGTACTCCTCGTTCGGGAGCCGGATGCCGACGCAGAAGTCGTAGCCCACCTCGGCCCGGATGGCTTCGAGGATCTCGACGAGGAAGCGCATGCGGTTCTCCAGCGAACCGCCGTACTCGTCGGTGCGGGTGTTGTTCGCCGGCGACAGGAATTGTTCGATGAGGTAGCCGCTCGAGGCGTGCACGTCGACCCCGTCGAGGCCACTTTCGCGGCATCGCCGGGCGGCCGAGGCGAAGCTCGACACGACCTCGTCGATCATGGAGGTGGTCATCTCGATCGGGATGCCGCCGACCATGGGGTTGGGGATCGGGCTGGACGACCACTGGATCGAGCTCTTCCTCGGTCGGGTGGCCGAGCCGGGGTGGTAGATCTGCTGGAGCAGCTTCATGCCGTACGGCGCCATCCGACCGCTGATCTCCCGCAGGAACGGGATGCAGTCGTCGCTGTAGAGGGGGAGGGCGCTCGGCGCGCCCCGATGCACGCCCGTCGCCTCGAGCGTGCTCATCCCGACGCCGCCGTGGGCTCGCGCCTCGTGGTAGGCGATGAGCTTCTCGCCCTTCAGCAAGGTGCCGTGCGCGGAGCGGACGACGCGGTTCTTGATGGTGATCGGCCCGACGTCGATCGGCTCGAAGAGGTTGTCGTAGCTCACGTGAGAACCCTCCGGTCATCGGCCGGGGGCGAGCTGCCTTGCCGGCGCTTGGCGTCCTGCACCACCTGGCGTCGCACGACCAGCACCCAGCCGACGACGGCCAGTAGGGCGAAGATCGCCCACTGCACCGCATAGGCGAGGTGTGGCCCCTCGTCCTCCTCGGGTGGTGGCACCAGCCGGGGTAGGGGCTCCGAGGGCGGCGGTCGCTGCGCGTCGAGCTCGAGGTAGGCAGGCAGCAACGGATACGGCACCTGCGACTGGACGCGAGCGATGTCCACCCGGGAGATCTCCGTGAGCACGCCGGTGGCCGGATCCTGCGAGCCGAGCGCGGTGCGCTGCTGTGTGCCTCTCACCCGTCCCTCGACCGTCACGCCGCCCGAGGGTGGCAGTGGCGCCTCTGGTGGCTGACCCGGCGTGGTGCCGATGGGGATCCAGCCGCGGTTGACCAGCACACCTGTCCCGTCACCCAGCCGCAGCGGTGTCACCACGTGGTAGCCGGGGGCGCCGGCAAAGGATCGGTTGCGCACCAGCACCTGACCGCTGACGTCGTAGGTACCGGTGGCCTGCAGCCGCCGCCACTCCGCGTTACGACGAGCGTCGTCGAGCGGCTCGTCGCGCCGTAGCCACGCCTCGATCGGCGCTACGGGCGCCGCCGCGCGCTCCGCCACC
>CAZTVJ010000149.1:0-4685 GCA_964616935.1 uncultured Acidimicrobiales bacterium
AGGTCGTACTGGCCGAACGCACGCCGGGCGAGGTGACCGACCATGGACCCGGCGGCCATGCCGAGCATGACTGGGGACAGCAGCCCGAGCAGGCTGCCGAACATGGCCGGCATGTCGTCGACCTCGGCCGGCAGGTCGTCGGCGTCGGTCGCCGCCCTGGCATCGGCCGGCTTGCCGAGCGAGCCGGCCAGACCCTCGAACAAGGGTCGGTAGGCGTCGAGCGAGCGCTGAGCCCACACAGCCTCGGTGACCGGGACCACCTCTGCGGCGCGGCCGTCGACGGAGGTGTCGAGCCCGGTCGCGGTCTGCACGTGCAGCTCGGCGATGCGGGCGAGATCGGCCCACTGGAAGCGCACGGAAGGGTCGATGTTCGGCGGCGATACGCCTTCGGTGGCGACCATGAGGGCGAACTGGCGAGCCGCGTCCCAGTGCACGGCACCTTGCCCCTGCAACATCTTGGCGAACTCTCCGAGGAAGGGTATTCCCTGGAACGGGTCGTCGCCGGAGGGACCAGGGCCGCTCACTGCTGCGCCCTGCGCTCGTGACCCCACGAACGGCGCACCGTGGCCTGGAGCTCGCATAGCTCGCTCACGTGGGGCATGGTAGGCGGGTGCTGCGACGTCTCCACCCTCGCGATCCGATGAGTCGGATGCTCGCAGCGTGAGCACCATCGTGATCACCGGCGCGGCTGGTGCGCTCGGGCGGCGCGTGGTGCCCCGCCTGCTCGACGATCCGAACGTCGCCCGGGTGGTCGCCCTCGACCGGGCGCCGATCCGATCCACGGATGCGCGGGTGGAGGTCCACCAAGTCGACCTGGCGCGCTCCGAGCTGGCGCCGTTCCTCGCCGGCGCCGACACGGTGGTGCACTTGGCCTTCGACCTCGGCGAGGGGCGGCGAGCCGAGCAAGCGGCCCGGACCAACCTCGACGGCACGCGGCGCCTCCTGGCGGCGGCCAGCGTCGAGGGCGTGCGTCACGTCGTCGCACTGTCGAGTGCAACCGTCTACGGCGCTTGGCGCAACAATCCGATCCCCCTCACGGAAGAGGCACCGCTACGGCCGAACCCGGACGTCGCCTATGCCGTCCAGAAGTCCTACGTGGAGCACCTCGTGGCGGACTGGGCCGACGGCAGCGCCGGTCGTACGGCCGCCGTCCTGCGCCCCGTCACCGCGCTGGCCGAAGAAGGCGAGACGTGGGTCGGGTGGGCGCTCGCCGAGGCCGCCAGCATCCGGTCCGGTGAGGACGACCCGCCGGCGCAGTTCGTGCACCTCGACGACCTGGCCAGCGCAGTGGACCTCGCCCGCCGTGACCACCTGGACGGCGCGTACAACGTGGCCCCCGACGGGTGGATCGCCGGCGACACCGTCCGCGCGCTGAACGGCTCGGGCCCGCGCCTGCGCCTGCCCAACAGCGTCGCCATCCGGCTCGAGCACGTTCGCTGGCGGTGGCGCCGCGGCCGCTCATCGATGGGATTGCTGGCGTTTGCCACGCACCCGTGGGTGGTTGCCAACGATCGGCTCCGGTCAGCTGGATGGGTGCCACAGCGCACGAACGAGCAGGCCTACGTCGCCGGCACGGAGGCCAAGTGGTGGACGACGCTCAGCCCAAAGCGCCGCCAGGAGCTGGCCCTCGTGCTTGCGGGCGGGGTGCTGGCGAGCCTCGCGGTGCTCGCTGGCTTCGTCGTTCGTCGCAGCGTGCGCCGCGCCCAGGCCCGCGACGGGCTGGGGGACGGGTGACGGTCCGCCGACGGGTCAGGGCAGCTCCCCGAGGGTGAGCGACAGCGTCTGGGCCTCGTCGTCGCGCACGAAGGCGATGTCCACGGCATCGCCGGCATCGTGCGCCCGAGCAGCCAGCACCAAGGCGCTGATCGATGCCACCTTGGTGCCGCCGAGCGAGACGACGACGTCACCGGCCTCCAGGCCGGCGGCATCAGCGGGGCCGCCGCTCTTGACGCCGGTGAGCATGGCCCCGCCATGGGGCCACCCCGCGTCCTCATCCGGTGCGGCGTCGCGCCCCGTGACCCCGATCCAAGGCAGCACGAGCCGTTGGTGGGCCCGCAGGCTGTGGGCCGCCGAGGTGGCCAGATCGATCGGGATGCCTACGACATCCCCCTTCGCGTCGCGGGTGCACAGGGCGACGACGGTGCCGGTGCGATCGACCAGCGCCTGGCCCTCACGGGCCTTCATCTCCTCGACATCGAGTCGCAGCATGTGGTTGAGCCGGGTGCCGTCGGGCGCGGTCGTGTGGCGACCCGTCCCGGTGACCCGGCCGGGCTCGTCCTCGCCCGCCATCCAGAGCTGCGTACCCGTCACGATGGGCACGGCACTGCCCGTGGCGTCGGGAGCGATGCCGCCGGCGGCGACGGCCACGACCGCGACACCAGCAGCCTTGTCGAGGCCGAGCAGGGACGCTTCGAGCCGACGGCCGTCGAGCAGGATCACGGCCAGGGCGGTGGAGCCCGCCACCGCTCCCATCGTGGTGACCAGCGTCGCGTCGTCGACGGCGACGGCGCGGCTGCGGCGCTCGCCGCCGGCGACGGACGCCACGAGCGTTACGCCCGTCCCTGGGACCGGGTCGTCGTCGGGCGGGACCGAGGTGCTCACCACGCTGACGGCCGTGTCCAGGGTGCCGGCGGCGAGCGTCGGCGCACTGTTGGTGATGTACCGCACGGACGCTCCGGTCGCGCCGACGACCAGCAAGCCCGCGGCGACCGCAGCTACGACGAGGGGCCGTCGTGAGCGGCTCGCGTCCACGGGGGCCGGCGCAGAAGCGGCGCCGCGATGCAACTCGGAGGGGTGTCGCCAGATGCGGTCCTCCTGGGGGAGAGGGGGGCGGACGGGTTCGCCCTCGTCGTTGCCCCAGTCGCTCCGATCCACGAGGAGCCAATCTAGTGAGGGGTGTCCGCCAGCGGACCGCGACCCCCGTGGCAGGGGTCGGTGCCCGGGTGGGCACTACCATGCCACCGTGGCCCCCCCGCAGCAGGGCGACGACTGGCTCGCGCTCACCACCGAGGTTCTCCCCATCGCCGCGGCCTATGACTGGGCCGTCCTGCCCGGCTGTGGCGCAGTCGTGCTGTTCAGCGGCACCGTCCGGGACCACGCGGAGGGCCGAGATGGCGTCACGCACCTCGAGTACGAGGCCTACGACGAGCAGGTCGTGCCCCGCCTGGAGGCCATCGCCACCGAGCTCCGCCAACGCTGGCCCGAGGTCGGGCGCGTGGTGCTGATCCACCGCATCGGGCGCCTCGCCCTCACCGACTCGTCCGTCGTGGTCGTCGTGTCGGCGCCGCATCGGCCGGAGGCCTTCGCCGCTGCCCGCTTCGGCATCGACTCGTTGAAGGCGTCCGTGCCCATCTGGAAGCGGGAATCGTGGATCGATGGCGAGGCGTGGGGCCTCGGCGCCAACGAGCTCGTCGACCCCGCCCAGGTCACCCGAGCCGAAGGTGCGTCGTGGACGCCGTCCTCTTCCTGATCCTGGCCCTCGGCCTCATCGCCGTCGGCGTCGCCATCGTCGTCGTGCGCAACCACGAGCCGCGGCGGGAGGACCAGGCGATCACCTCGTTCCAGAAGGAGATGCGGGCCTTGTCGCCCGAGGCGCGCCGGAGCACCGACCAGCGCTTGCGCCCGATGCCGCGAGACAACGGCCCGGCAGGGGAGTAGGTCCTGGCACGCGACCTCGCCATCGATCTCGGCACGGCCAACACCCTCGTGTACGCGAAGGGTCGCGGCATCGTGCTCAACGAGCCGTCCGTCATCGCCCTCAACACCCAGAGCGGCGAGGTGCTGGCCACGGGCCGCGAGGCCTGGCAGATGATCGGCCGCACGCCGGGCTACATCGTCGCGGTGCGACCGCTGCGCGGCGGCGCCATCACCGACTACGACATCACCGAGAAGATGATCCGCCTGCTGCTCGCCCGTGTCGGCGTCACGCGCTTCAACCGGCCACGGGTCCTGATCTGCGTGCCCTCGGCCATCACCGAGGTCGAGCGCCGGGCGGTCACCGAGGCGGCCAAGCGGGCCGGGGCGGCCGAGGCGCAGCTCATCGAGCAGCCCATGGCCGCGGCCATCGGAGCCGGCCTACCCGTCGACGAACCCATCGGGAACATGGTGATCGACATCGGCGGTGGCACGTCAGAGACCGCCGTGATCTCGCTCGGCGGCACCGTGGCCATCGAGGCCATACGGGTGGGCTCGTTCGACATCGATGCCGCCATCCAGAACTACGTCCGCCGCGAGTACGGCATCGCCGTCGGCGAGCGGACGGCCGAGGAGATCAAGATGGCGATCGGGTCGGCCGACCCGACGCCCGACGAGGTGCACGCGGAGGTGCGCGGCCGTGACCTCATGAGCGGCCTCCCGAAGACCGTCGTGCTGTCACCCGGCGAGGTGCGCGTTGCCGTCGACGAGGTGGTGTCGGCCATCGTCGCCTCGGTCATCCGCTGCCTGTCGAAGGCGCCGCCGGAGCTCTCGCAAGACTTCCTCACCTCGGGCCTCACCTTGGTCGGCGGGGGAGCGTTGCTGCACGGGTTCAGTGCCCGCATCGAGCGAGAGACGAGCGTTCCGGTGCGCCTCGTGGACACCCCGCTCGAGGCGGTCGTGCTAGGTGCCGGCCATTGCATCGAGCACTACGAGGCGCTCAAGGTGATGTTCATGGGCGCTCGCCGCTGACGAACAGGTGACGCCATGAC
>CAZTVJ010000150.1:0-3381 GCA_964616935.1 uncultured Acidimicrobiales bacterium
CGGCCTCGATGAACACCTCAGTCGTAGACGATGACGCCGCGGATGGTCTCCCCGTCGCGCATGGCCCGGTAGCCCTCGTTGATCTGATCGAGGGAGTAGGTCTGGGTGATCAGCTCGTCGAGCTTCAGCTGGCCCTCGCGATACATCGAGAGCAGGTTCGGGATGTCTCGGCGCGGGTTCAGCGACCCGAAGATCGTCCCCTTGATCTCCTTGTTCCACAACGTCAGGTTGGCCAGGTTCACCGACGCCACGTCCTGGGTGAGCGGCGCCACGCCGGTGACGACGCAGGTCCCGCCCTTGCCCGTGAGGTTCATGGCGTTGGCCATGAGGTCGCCGTACATCACGCCCGGCGTCATGATCACCCGGTCCGCCATCTGGCCCCACGTGAGCTCGGTGACCAGCGGGATGGCGTCGTCCATGCTGGCCGCCGTGTGGGTGGCGCCCAGCTCCATGGCCTTCTCTCGCTTGAACTCGATGGGATCGACCGCCACGACGTACTTCGCTCCCGCCATCTTGGCGCCCTGCACGGCGTTGATGCCGATGCCGCCGATGCCGACGACCACGACGGTGTCACCCGGCGCCGTCTCGGCTCGCTTCACCGCCGAGCCCCAGCCGGTGGCGACCCCGCACGAGACCAGTGCCACCGCCTCGAGCGGGAGGTCGGGCTCGACCTTGATGACGCTCGCTTCCGCCACGCAGCTGTGCTGGCTGAACGTGCCGAGCTTGGCGAACAGCGTGAGGTCGTCGCCGTTCAGGCGATGCCGGCTGGTGCCGTCGGTGATCATCCCGGGAGCAAACGCCCCGGCCCCCAGGTCGCACAGGTTCTGACGCCCCGTGGAGCAATAGCGGCAACGCCCGCATGCCGGCACGAAGCTGGCCGAGACGTGATCGCCGGGCTGGACGCTGGTGACGCCCGGGCCGACCTCGACGACGATGCCGGCACCCTCGTGGCCACCGACGCACGGGAAGAAGCTCTCGACGCCCATGAGCGCGAGCATCTCCGGGGTCGGCACGAGGTCACCGGTGACGACGTGCTCGTCGCTGTGGCAGAGCCCGGCGGCCTTCCACTGCACGAGGACCTCGTCGGCCTTGGGCGCGTCGACCTCGATCTCCTCGATCTTCCAGTCCTGGTTCACCCCGAACAGCACTGCTGCGTTGGTCTTCACACGATCCCCCAGATCAGTCGTAGATGAGCACGCCGCGGATGTTCTTGCCGGCCCGCATGTCGTCGTACCCCTCGTTGACGTCGTCGAGCGGGTAGGTCTTGGTGACGAGGCCGTCGAGATCGAGCTGGCCCTCGCGGTACAGGCCGAGCAGCTTCGGGATGTCGTACCGCGGGTTGCCCGACCCGAACAGCGAGCCGACCACCTGCTTTTCCATCAAGGTGAGGTCGAGCATGCTGATGGACGCGCTCATCTCCATGGCCGGGTGGAGGTTCGTGACGACGACCCGGCCTCGCTTGGCCGTGAGCGCCAAGGCCTGGCCGAGCAGCTCACCGCTGCCGACACCCATCGTCATGATGACCTTGTTCGCCATCTGGCCCCACGTGAGCTCTTCGATGAGGGGCTGGGCTTCCTCCATCGAAGCCGCCGTGTGGGTGGCACCGAACTCCATGGCCTTCTCCCGCTTGAACTCCAGCGGGTCGATGGCGACGATGCGCTTCGCCCCGGCCAGCCGGGCCCCCTGGATGGCGTTGGCGCCGATCCCGCCGACGCCCACGACGGCGACGGTCTCGCCGGGAGCCACCTCGGCCGCGTAGACCGCCGATCCCCACCCGGTGACCACGCCGCACCCGAGCAGGCAGGCCTTGTCGAGCGGCACGTCCGGCTCGATCTTGATGCAGCTGGCCTCGTTGACCACGGTGCGCTCGCTGAAGGTGCCGAGCAGGCACATCAGCTTCAGGTCCTGGCCATCAGCATGGTGGCGCGACGTCTGGTCGCCGATCTGCAGCCCGCCTCCGAGGTACATGCCGAGGTCGCACAGGTTCTGGTGACCCGTGGAGCAGCTCGGGCAGCGACCGCACGAGGGGATGAAGCCGAAGACGACGTGGTCGCCGGGCTGGAGCCAGCTGACACCAGGGCCCACCTGCTCGACGACGCCCGCCCCCTCGTGGCCCCCGATGATCGGCAGCTCGAACGGCAGGTCTCCGGTGACGAGGTGCTCGTCGGAGTGGCACATGCCCGAGGCCGCCAGCTTGACGAGGACCTCACCTTCCTTGGGCGGGTCGAGCTCGACCTCCTCCACGCTCCACTCCTGGCCGATCTCCCAGAGGATGGCTGCCTTGGTCTTCATGGAACCCCCCATGCATCACGACGGCGACGACGAAGCCGACCTTACCCGCAGGGCTACGCTGCTCCGTCATGGAGAACCTCACCCTCGCCGCCGAGCCGTTGGCCGTCGAAGCAACCCCCGCCGAGGACGGCATCGAGGAGGAGCTCCTCATCGAGGAGATCTCGATCGACGGCATGTGCGGCGTCTACTGAGCGACCGGAGCACCGCGGCGTCGTGACGGTGGACCTTGCTCGCCCCTACCGGCTCGACCCTCAGGTCGCGCTGCGACCCGAGCCGTTCGGCGCGCTCTGCTATCACTACGGGAACCGCCGCCTCACGTTCTTGAAGCTTGCCAGTGCCGATAGTGCCGCGGTCGGGCTGACACCAGCCTCGGCCGCAGCGGCCATCGCGGCCAGTGCATTGCTCAGATTGTGTACGCCGGCCAGGGACCATTGCGCCACGCCGATGAGGGCGCCAGCCACGCGCAGTTCGAAGCGGCTGGCGTCGGCGCACAGCGGCTGCGCCTGCCAGTCGCCACCTGGGCCAAAGCGCGTGACCGGTGTCCAGCAGCCGCGCTTGAGCACCCGCGCGAGCGCGGCGTCGGTGGCGTTCACCAGCAAGCGGCCGTTGTTCGGAACACAGCGCAGCAACTGCTGGAACTGCCACTCGATGGCGGCGAGGTCAGCGTAGATGTCCGCGTGATCGAACTCGAGATTGTTCAGCACGCAGGTCCGTGGGCGGTAGTGCAGGAACTTGGCGCGCTTGTCGAAAAACGCCGTGTCGTACTCGTCCGCTTCGACCACGAACGGACCGCGCCCCAGGCGCGCCGATACGCCAAAGTTCTGTGGCACGCCGCCGATCAGAAAGCCAGGCTCGAGGCCGGCGTGATCCAGGATCCACGCCAGCAGGCTGGCGGTGGTGGTCTTGCCATGAGTGCCGGCCACTGCCAGCACATGGCGCCCGGCAAGCACCTGCTCGCCCAGCCACTGCGGCCCGGAGGTGTAGGGCAGGCGCTGGGCAAGGATGTGCTCGACCAGCGGGTTGCCGCGTGATAGCGCGTTGCCGATCACGCACAGTTCCGGCTTTGAATCGAGTTGCGCCGGATCGTAC
>CAZTVJ010000151.1:0-18693 GCA_964616935.1 uncultured Acidimicrobiales bacterium
GCACTCGAGCATCGTGAACTCGGGGTTGTGCCGGGTGGACACCCCCTCGTTGCGGAAGACCCTGCCGATCTCGTAGACGCGCTCGAGGCCGCCCACGATGAGCCGCTTGAGGTGCAGCTCGAGCGCGATGCGCAGGTACAGCTGCATGTCCAGGGTGTTGTGGAAGGTGGCGAACGGCCGCGCGTGAGCACCACCAGCTTCGAGGTGGAGCACGGGCGTCTCGACCTCGACGTAGCCGCGCGCATCGAGGGTGCGGCGCAGCGCGGCGACCACGGCGTGGCGCACGGCGAACACGCGGCGCGCCTCGTCGTTGACGATGAGGTCCACGTAGCGCTGGCGGTAGCGGGTGTCAGTGTCCGAGAGGCCCTTCCACTTGTCGGGCATCGGGCGCAGCGCCTTCGCCAGCAGCTCGAACCGGTCGACCTTCACGGAAAGCTCGCCCTTACGGGTGGTCATGACGATGCCCTCCACGCCGACCCAGTCGCCCAGGTCCAGGTCGTCGAAGGCGCCGTGGGCCTCCTCGCCGATCACCGCGCGCGAGACGAACAGCTGCACCTCGCCATCCCGGTCGCGCAGCGTGGCGAAGGTCAGCTTGCCCTGGCGGCGGAGCAGCACGACGCGCCCGGCGACGCGCACCCGCTCGGCCGTCTCCGTGCCCGGTTCCAGGTCTGGGTGCGCGGCGCGCAGGTCGGCCAGCGTCGTGGTCCGATCGAACCGGTACGGGTACGTCTCGACGCCCGCCTCGCGCAGCTCGGCCAGCTTTGCCAGGCGGTGGGCCCGCTCGTCGGCCAGACGGTTGGCGGCCTCGGCAGCATCGGCGGGTTCCGTGGCCAGTTCCGTCGCAGCGTCGTTCGAGGGTGGGCCGGCCGACGTCATGGGCGGCCAAACTACCGGGGCGCGGTGCCTGGTCGGTCCAGAATCGCAGGTCAACCGGGGGTGCTTGCCGACTGACGACGGAGAGTGGTTAGGGTGCGCGGATGCGTCGCCCCACCCTCCGGGCGCTGCTCGTGGTGGCACTCGTGGCCGCTGCAGGACTGGGCACCCTGGCGGCTACTCGCACCGAGGCCACCCCGGCGGCTCCTCTCTCGAACGCCCGCGGCGGCCTGAACGGCGAGGCCGTCACCGCCTCCGGTCAGGCCTTGCCACCGGGTCCGCTGTCCGACGTCGTCGGGATCTACGGCTCCCGCGACCTCACCACCACCGTCGCGGGACCGGCGCTCAACGCCGCCGCGCAGGCGGGCGCGGCCGCGCTCATCGCGGAGAGTGCGACGCTCCCGCTGTACCGGGTGTGGCGAGGCGCCCAGGTCGTTTCGGCGGCACCGCCGGGCTACCGCTACGGCCTGTCGACGAGCGCTGTTCCGTCCGACGCCGTCGGCCAGACCATGAGCCGCAACCTGGCCGCCATCATCGGCGCGGGGATGGTGGTGGTCGGCCAGACGACCGCCGGCCTTCGCGGCATCCAGGCCGGCGACGTGCTCGACCTCGGCACCGGTGCCGGTGGTGCCGCGCCCGTCCGGGTGGGCCTCGTGGCCAGCGACAGCGCGGTCGGAGGCACCGAGATCCTCATGACGCCCGAGCTGTTCCGCGCGCTCGGCTACTACCGGCCGAGCCGGGTGATCATCTGGGGCTTCGGTGACCGCAAGGCGCTGGACGCGGCGCTGGCGGCCAACGGGCTCGTGCGGCCCGACATCCGGATCCTCCACTCCTGGGACCCGCCGAACCCGGACAGCACGTTGTCCACCGCGTCCACCAAGGCCAAGCTCGGCGAGTTCGCCTACACCGGCTCGGGCAACTCCATCACCCAGGAGGCGGCGTGGCGCACGGCCAACATCGCCCGGTACTCCTGGCCCACCGGCTTGGGCTCGATCAGCACGTACTGCCACCGGGTCGTCGATCCGGCGGCCCGGGCGGCCTTGGCCGAGGTGGCCCAGCGCGGCTTGGGCGGCGCCATCGACCTGGCCAACACCAACACCTACGGCGGCTGCTACGGCCCCCGAGAGATCCGCCCGGCGGGCGGCACGACCGGTGGTTCGCTGAGCCGGCACTCGTGGGGCCAGGCCATCGACATGAACACCGTCACCAACTGCCTGGGCTGTGTGCCGAGGATGAGCTGCACCGTCGTGCAGATCTTCCGCAAGTACGGGTTCGCCTGGGGCGGCAACTTCCTCACCCCAGACGGCATGCACATGGAGTGGGTGGGGGAGCGCCGGGACCAGCTGAGCTACCCGTCGACCTACTGCCCGAACGTCGCCGGGGTCACCCAGTCGGTGACGCCCGAGATCGACGGCACACCGGCGGTGCTGCCTCCGAGCCCCACCGAGACCGACAGCCGGCACTTGCTGCTGGCCGAGGTGAGCCTGGGCGACGCGGACGAGGGCTGAACCCCCGACCGGGGCGGCCGGTAGCCTTCCGGACGATGCCCCTGCACTTCGTCATCATCGGCGGTGGCCCCGCCGGCACCACAGCAGCCACCCACGCCGCTCGTCTTGGCGCCGACGTCACGATGATCGAGCGGGACATCGTGGGTGGCGCGGCCAACCTCTGGGACTGCATCCCGTCCAAGACGATGATCGCCACCGGCGGCGCCATGTCCTTCGCGCACCGGGCCGCCGGCATGGGCCTCGAACCGGTCGAGGCCGAGATCGACCTCACGTCGCTCAAGGACCGGGTGGAGTCCATCGTCACGAAGCTCAACCGTCAGTGGACCGAGCTGCTGGCCAGCCAGAAAGTGCGCATGCTGCAGGGAACGGCTCGCCTCGACGGTCCGCACCGGGTGGTGGTCGAGACGACGGCGGGCTCGGAGGTGCTGCAGGCCGGCGCCGTGCTCATCTCCACCGGGTCGCGGCCGCGCATCCCCACCTGGGCCCGCCCCGACGGCGAGCGCATCCTCACCACCCGTGACTGCTACCCGCCGCCCGTGCTGCCCGAGCACCTCGTGGTGATCGGGTCTGGCGTCACCGGCGTGGAGTTCGTGCACATGTTCAACACGCTCGGCTCCAAGGTGACGCTCATCGTCAGCCGCCAGCAGGTGCTGCCGACCAAGGATCCCGAGGTCGCGGCAGCGCTGGAGGCGGACTTCCTCGGCCGCCGGGTGTCCCTGCTGAAAGGCGCGAGAGCGACCGGCATCGACCGGACCGACGAGGGCGTGCTCGTGCGCTGCGACGATGGCCGGGTGGTGGCGGGTTCCCATGCCCTGCTGGCCATCGGCTCGCTGCCGAACAGCGAGGACCTCGGCCTCGACACCGCCGAGGTGGACGTCGACGGCGGCGGGTACGTCCCCATCAACCACCACTGCCAGTCGAACGTCGCCCACATCTACGCCGCGGGCGACGTGTCGGGGAAGCTGCCGCTGTCCTCGGTTGCCTCGATGCAGGGTCGCAAGGTGGCCGAGCACGTCATGGGCCTGCACACCCGGGAGCACCGCCACCTGGACTACGACAAGGCCGCATCGGCCATCTTCACCGAGCCGGAGATCGCCGACGTCGGCTTGGCCGAAGCCGAGGCGTTCGCCATGGGCCGCAAGATCCGCGTGACGAAGGTGCCCTTCTCGGCGGCACCGAAGGCACTCATCAACAACGACGCCCGCGGGTTCGTGAAGATCCTCTCCGACCCCGCGACCGGCGTCGTGCTCGGTGGTTCCATCGTGGGTCGCCACGCCGCCGAGCTCATCTCGGTGATCGCCCTCGCCGTCACGGCCAACCTGCGGGTCAGCGACATCGTGGAGAGCCTCCTGGTCCACCCCTCGCTGTCCGAGGCCCTCGCCGAAGCAGCCGACTGACCAAGCCATCCCCTACTCGATCACGACCACCACGTCACCGGCGCCGACCGTGTCGCCAGCGGTCACCTTCACGGCCTTCACGGTGCCGGCTCGTTCGGCGTTGATCTGGTTCTCCATCTTCATCGCCTCGAGCACGACCACGGCCTGACCGAGCTCGACGGCCTGGCCGACCTCGACCAAGACCTTGACGATGGTCCCCTGCATCGGGACGGTGACGTCGCCGCTGCCGCTCCCTCCGCCGCTCCCGCCGGCGGGAGCCCGGCTCGGCTTGCGGGCCATCGGAGCCGTGCCGCCCGGGCCTGCAACGGCCACGGGCGCGATGTCGGGGACCCAGAGCCGCACGTTGAAGCGCTTGCCGTTGACCTCGACGTCCACCTGGCGCTCGACCCGCGGTGGTTCACCGTCGGCGACCTCGGTCGCCGGTGCACCGGCCGCCTCGATGCCAGAGAGGTCCAGCTTCTCCTCCACCCACCTCGTCGAGTGCAGCGCGGCCTGGAAGTCAGGGTGCTTCAGGATGGCGAGGTCGGCCGGGATCGTCGTCGCGACCCCCTCGATCACGAACTCCTCGAGCGCGCGGATCGTGCGCAGGATGGCCGACTCGCGGTTCGCTCCCCAGCAGACCAGCTTGCCGATGAGGTTGTCGTAGTACTGCGAGATCTCGTCGCCGGACTCGTAGCCGCCGTCCCACCGCACCCCGAAGCCCGACGGCGGCAGGATCTTGGTGATGGTGCCGGGTGAGGGCAGGAATCGGCCACCCGCGGGGTTCTCGGCGTTGATCCGGATCTCGATGGCGTGGCCCCGCCGCTCGATGTCGGCCTGCGTGAACGACAGCGGCTGGCCCGAAGCGACGCGGATCTGCTCGGCCACCAGGTCGATGCCGGTGACGGCCTCGGTCACGGGGTGCTCCACCTGCAGGCGCGTGTTCATCTCGAGGAAGAAGAACTCGCCGTCCTGGTAGAGGAACTCGACCGTGCCGGCGTTGGTGTAGCCCACGGCCGCCGCCACCTTCACGGCCGCCTGACCCATGGCCTGGCGCACCTCATCGGGGAAGGCCGGGGCGGGTGACTCCTCCACCAGCTTCTGGTGACGGCGCTGGCTCGAGCAGTCCCGCTCGCCGACCCACACCATGTTGCCGAAGGTGTCGCCGATGATCTGCATCTCGATGTGGCGCGGCCACGTGAGGTAGCGCTCCATGTACAGCTCGTCGCGCCCGAAGTAGGCCTTGGCCTCGCGGCGGGCCGAGTCCATCGCCGCCCCGGCAGCGTCGTCGTCGTAGACCACCTTCATCCCTCGGCCACCGCCGCCGTAGGCGGCCTTGATGGCGATGGGGTAGCCGAACTCCTGGCCGAAGGCGAGCACCTGATCGACGGTTTCGAACGGCTCGGTGGTGCCGGGAACGCCCGAGACATCGGCCCGCTGAGCGGCGAGGCGGGACGAGATCTTGTCACCCATCACCTCGATGGCCTCGGGCGGCGGACCGATGAACGCGACGCCGAGCTCCGTGATGGCCCGGGCGAAGTCGGTGTTCTCGGAGAAGAAGCCGTAACCGGGGTGGACGCCGTCCGCACCCGAGCGGGCGATGGCATCGAGGATGGCGTCGGTGTTGAGGTAGCTCTCGGCCGCGGTCTTGCCGCCGAGGGCATAGGCCTCGTCGGCCAGGCGCACGTGCTGCGCGTCGCGGTCGAGCTCGGAGTAGACGGCGACGGAGGAGATGCCGAGATCTCGACACGCCCGGATGACCCGGACGGCGATCTCGCCACGGTTGGCCACGAGGATCTTGGTGAGCATTGGATGCGTATGTTGGTGCCGTGACAGGGGAGCGCGCCACCTCCATGGTCTTGACCTGGCAGGTCACACGGGTCGAGGTGACGGGATCGACCAACACCGACCTCGTCGATTCGGCTCGCGCGGGCGCTCCGTTCGGCTCCGTGCTCGTCGCCGATCACCAGCGCGAAGGTCGTGGCCGGCTCGGCCGGCGGTGGGAGGCACCGCCCGGTTCGTCGCTGCTCGTGTCGATCCTGCTGCCGCCAGAGCTCGGGCGCGGCCACCCCCAGCGGCTCACACAAGCCGTCGCCTTGGCTGCGGCAGCGGCGTGCGACGACATCGCTGGGGTGCATCCTGCGCTGAAGTGGCCGAACGACCTGCTCGTGGGTGACCGCAAGCTGGCTGGCATCCTGGCCGAGTCGGTCGTCGCCGGTGGTCGGGTCGACGCCGTGGTCGTCGGGCTGGGCGTGAACGTCAACTGGCCACCGGAGCCTCCGACGGAGCTGGCCGGGTTGATGACGGCGCTCAACCACGAGGCCGGCCGGGACATCGACCGGTTCAGGCTGCTCGATGCCCTGCTCGCCCGCCTCGGGGCGACCGACTGGTCGGGGCTGGCCGCTCGTTACCGAGCGGACCTGTCGACGCTCGGGCGCAAGGTCAGGGCTGATCTCGGTGCGGTCCAGATCGTCGGGACGGCGGTGGACGTGACGGACGAGGGCGAGCTCGTCGTCGACGGCGACGATGGCCGTCGCCACGTCATCACCGCTGGCGACGTCGTCCACCTGCGCACCACCTGAGGTCCCGGCCGCAGAGGTGGGTGACCCACCTCGCTGGGGCGCCGCTGGTACCTTGAACTCGTGTCCACCGCCGGTCTCCCCCGACGGCGTGCTCGACGCAGCTGGCCGCAGCGTCTCGTGCTCTCTGGCGGCGTGCTCGTCGTCACCGCCTCCCTCCTTGCCGCTGCCGGTGTTTGGTACGCCAAGCACCGCGTCGACAACGTCGAGACCATCGCGCTCGGTTCGGTGCTCACCCCCCAGGGGGCGGGCGCCGACGGGGCCACCCAAGCCTTCCCGAGCGAGGTCGAGAACTACCTGGTGGTGGGATCGGACAGCCGGGACGGCGCCAGCCCGGACGATCCCGACTACATGGGCATCGTGGGGACGGAACCGCACGTCGGTCGACGGTCGGACACCATCATGATCCTGCGGTTCGACCCCACGACGAACACCGCCGCGGTCATGTCGTTGCCCCGGGATCTCTACATCGACATCGCCGGCTCGAACGGCAAGGACCGCATCAACACCGCGTTCTTCAAGGGCCCGGACGTGCTGGTGAAGACGGTCACGGAGTCGCTCGGCATCCCGGTGCACCACTATGTCGAGGTCGACTTCCAGGGCTTCAAGCGCATCGTCGACGCCATCGGTGGTGTGTCGCTCTGGTTCGACGCTCCTGTCCGGGACGACAACACCGGCCTTCGCGTGAACGAGACGGGCTGCGTGAAGCTGGACGGCCTCCAGGCCCTCCAGTACGCCCGTTCGCGCCACCTGGAGACCAAGATCAACGGCCGTTGGCGCGAGGACGGCACCGGCGACCTCGGCCGCATCAGCCGCCAGCAGGACTTCATGCGGCGCGCCATCGAGAAGGCCGTGTCGACGGGCGTCAGCAATCCGCTGGTCTTGAACGATCTGATCGGCGCCGCCGTCGACAACCTGCGCATCGATGACCGCCTCGATCTGTGGTCGTTCGCGAACAGGATGCAGACGCTGCAAGGCACGCAGCTCGCCAGCTACACGGTGCCGTCCGATGGCAAGTTCGTGAAGGGCAAGGCCGTGCTCATCATGAACGACAAGCAGGCCAAGCCCATCCTCGACTTCTTCCGCGGTGCGACCGCCGTGCCCACCAACCCGCCCGCTGAAGGGGTCAAGACGCCCAACCCGGCGGCCGCGCCACAGCCCGCGGCGCCGCCCACGACGGGCCGTCCGATCGGCACGGTGCCGGGCGCCGACAAGAAGTGCGACTGACGGATCGTGGTCCGACGACCGTCGGCAGGCTAGAGATGTCGGGGTGAAGGGCCTCGTACTCGCCGGTGGAGCCGGCACCCGGCTGCGCCCGATCACCCACACGAGCGCGAAGCAGCTCGTGCCGGTGGCCAACAAGCCGATCCTGTTCTACGGGCTCGAGGCGATGGCGGCGGCCAACATCCGCGAGGTCGCCATCGTCGTGGGCGACACCCGCGCCGAGGTGATGGCGGCTGTCGGCGACGGCTCCCGGTGGGGTCTCGAGGTCACGTTCCTGCCGCAGGACTCGCCGCTCGGGCTGGCCCACTGCGTGCTCATCGCCCGCGCGTTCCTGGCTGACGACGACTTCGTGATGTACCTCGGCGACAACCTGCTCGAGCAGGACCTCGCCGGCTTCGTCGGCCAGTTCGAGCACGCCCGCCAGCACGATCCGGCGGCACCAGCGGCACAGATCCTGCTGAAGGAGGTCCCCGACCCCCACCGGTTCGGCGTAGCGCAGCTCGACCAGGCTGGCAACGTCGTGCGGCTCGTCGAGAAGCCGGTCGATCCTCTGAGCAACCTCGCCATGGTGGGCGTC
Source organism: uncultured Acidimicrobiales bacterium (assembly GCA_964616935.1). GTDB lineage: Bacteria > Actinomycetota > Acidimicrobiia > Acidimicrobiales > Ilumatobacteraceae > CAZTVJ01. The sequence goes on from CAZTVJ010000151.1 coordinate 8,138, forward strand.
TACCTCTTCGATCGCCACGTGCACGAGGCCGTCGCGTCGATCGTCCCCTCGGGACGCGGCGAGCTGGAGATCACCGACGCCATCCAGTGGTTGATCGACCACGGGCACCGCGTTCGGGCCGAGCTGCTCACCGGCTGGTGGATCGACACCGGCAAGCTGACGCCGCTCCTGGAGGCGAACCGCCTGCTGCTCGAGCGGATCGAGCCCCGCATCGACGGGTTGGTCGACGAGACGAGCCAGATCGACGGTCTGGTCGTCGTCGAGGCCGGGGCCGAGGTGAGGGGCTCGCACATCAGGGGCCCGGCCATCATCGGTGCCGGGACGCGGCTCGTGAACAGCTTCGTCGGGCCGTACACCGCCATCGACCGCGACTGCGAGATCGTCGACTCCGAGATCGAGCACTCGGTCGTGCTGGAGCGGAGCCGAATCGTCGGCATCCCCCGCATCGAGGACTCGCTCATCGGCAAGGAGGTCGAGGTCGTCCGTTCGCAGACCCGTCCCAGGGCGTTGCGCGTGATGGTCGGCGACCATTGCCGGGTGGATGTCGAGTAGCGCCGTGGCCGACGTCGTCGCGAGCGAGGTGATCGCCGGGGTGATGGTGGTTTCGCCGGACCTCCACGGCGACGACCGCGGCCTCTTCGTCGAGACCTACCGCCGCGCCTGGTTCCCCCAGGGGCGCGAGATGGTGCAGGCCAACCGCGCCGATCGGCGACAGGGTGCGATCGTCGGGCTGCACTACCACCTGCACCAAGCGGACTACTGGTACGTCCCGTCCGGCGTGGCCCGCATCGTGCTCCACGACCTGCGCGTCGCAGGACCCACCGACGGTGCCACCGAGACGCTCGACCTCTCGGGCGACAACCACCTCGGCGTCTACATCCCGCCCGGAGTGGCGCACGGCTTCGCGGCGCTCACCGATGTCACCATCAGCTACCTGGTCGACGGCTACTACAACGAGGCCGACGAGCTGGGCGTGGCCTGGGACGACGCCGACATCGCGGCGGACTGGGGCGTGGTCGAACCGGTGCTGTCGGCCCGCGATCGAGCCAACCTCCTCCGGCGTGATCTCCCCGATGCTCGCCGGCCCTACTGGCCCATGAGGACGTGACCATGAAGCTCTTCGTCACCGGCGGGGCCGGGTTCATCGGCTCGAACTACGTGCGCCGCCGGTTGCACACGAGCGACGACGAGGTGACGGTCTTCGACGCGCTCACCTATGCCGGCAACCGCGACAGCCTCGCGGACCTGGAGCCGGACGCCCGATTCCACTTCGTGCAGGGCGACATCGGCGACCGTGACGCCGTGCTGGCTGCGCTCGATGGGCACGATGCCATCGTCCACTTCGCCGCCGAGAGCCATGTCGACCGCTCGATCGTCGACCCCGACGCCTTCGTGCGCACGAACTGCGATGGGACGAACATCGTCTGCGACGTGGCGCGCCGGGTGGGAGTGGATCGCTTCGTCCACATCTCGACCGATGAGGTGTACGGATCGATCGAGGTGGGCAGCTTCGACGAGAGCTCGACGCTTCGGCCCCGGTCGCCGTACTCCGCGAGCAAGGCGGGCAGCGACCTGATCGCGCTCTCGTACCACTCGACCTATGGGCTCCCCGTCGTGGTCACCCGATCGTCCAACAACTTCGGGCCGTACCAGTTCCCCGAGAAGGTGATCCCCCTGTTCGTCAGCAACCTGCTCGACGGGCGCACCGTCCCGCTGTACGGCGATGGCGGCAACGTCCGTGACTGGTGCTTCGTCGAGGACAACTGCGCGGCGGTCGACGTGGCCCTGCGGCTGGGAACATCGGGTGAGATCTACAACATCGGTGCCGGCAACGAGATCACCAACCTCGACCTCACGCGGCGGCTGCTCGAGCTGTGCGGGCGCGACGACTCGTTCATCGAGGCGGTGACCGATCGACCGGGGCACGACCGTCGGTACTCGGTGACGACGGCCAAGATCGAGGCGCTCGGTTGGAAGCCGGTGCACGCTCTTGACGATGCATTGGACGCGACGGTTGCCTGGTACCGCGACCACCGCGCCTGGTGGCAGCCGCTGCAGCAGCGGGCCTCCTTCGATCGGTTGCCGGGCTGAGGTACCCGGACTGACGTGCCAAGTCACGTGAGAGTCCTGGTCACCGGTGCCGGCGGCCAGCTCGGACGAGACGTCGTCGAGGCATGCCGCGCCGCCGGTGACGACGTGCTGGCCGTCGGGCGCGCCGAGCTCGATGTCACAAGTCGGGACTCGGTGCTGGCAGCAGTCACCTCGACCCGCCCCGACATCGTGTTCCACACCGCGGCGTGGACGGACGTGGACGCGTGCGAGTCGGACCGATCGCGGGCCTTCGCCGCCAACGCGCTCGCCGTCCGGTGGGTGGCGGAGGCGTGCCGCCAGGCGGGCAGCCACCTGGTCCACGTCTCGACCGACTACGTGTTCTCGGGCGAGCAGGCGGCGCCCTACGACGAGTGGGACCAACCGGGGCCGCTGTCGGTGTACGGCGCGTCGAAGCTGGCGGGCGAGCGTGAGGCAGGCCCCGAGGCCACCATCGTGCGGACGTCGTGGCTGTCGGGCGAGCACGGGGCGAACATGGTGAAGACCGTCCTGCGCCTTGCCGCCGAGCAGACCTCGCTGGCCGTGGTCGACGACCAGCGAGGACATCCGACCTTCGCGGCCGACCTGGCGCCGATGCTGCGCCGCCTCGCCATCGACCGCCGACCGGGGGTCCACCACGTCACCAACCAGGGTGCGGTCTCGTGGTGCCAGCTCGCCCGAGCCGTCCTGGCCGCCGCCGGTCACGACCCGGACCGGGTGCGGCCCATCTCGACCGCCGAGCTGGATCCACCCCGCCCGGCGCCTCGCCCGGCCAACTCGGTGCTCGACAACGCTGTGCTGCGGCTTGGCGGCGTAGCCCTCTTGCCCGACTTCCACGAACCGCTCGAACGTCTCGTGCGCCGGCTCACGACCTGACGCAGCCTTTCTGGGGCGCGAATGCGGCGCTGGGCGCGGTCTGGCGTCCCGAGGACGCGATCCGTCCCGAGATCAGCGAGGCTCGGGCGAAGCGCGGCGGCGCCCATGCCGAGCCGATCAGCACCGACGACGAGCCTGCCAGTCAGTACGGTTCGCGCTCGGCTTCCTCGCGATGGGCGAGGTACCAGTCGATGGTGCGCCGCAGGCCTTCGTCGAAGGGCATCGTCGCTCGCCAACCGAACATCCGCTCGGCCTTGGAGGCATCGACGCGACGGCGGGGCTGCCCGTCGGGCCGGCTGGGATCCCACACGAGATCGCCCTCGAACCCGGTGATCCGGGCGATGTCCTCGGCGATCTCGCGGATCGACACCTCCCGGTTCGCTCCGAGGTTCACCGGGCTGGGGTCGTCGTGCAGCTCGGCCGCCAGGACGATGCCTTCGGCCGCGTCGTCGACGTAGAGGAACTCCCGGGTGGCCCGGCCGGTGCCCCAGACCTCCACCTTGGCGTCGCCCGCCTCTCTCGCCTCCACGCACTTCTTGATGAGGGCAGGGATCACGTGGCTGACCGACGGGTGGAACTTGTCACCGGGGCCGAAGAGGTTGGTCGGCATCAGGTAGATCGAGCGCTGGCCGTACTGCTGGTGGTTGGCCAGGGCGTGCACGAGCAGCGCCTTCTTGGCGACGCCGTACGGGGCGTTGGTCTCCTCGGGGTAGCCGTCCCACAGGTGGTCCTCCTGGAACGGCACCGGCGTGACCTTTGGGTACGAGCAGATGGTGCCGACCAGTACCGACTTCGGCGTGCCTTGGTGGCGCGCCGCTTCCAGCACGTACGTACCGATGAGCAGGTTGTCGAGGTAGAGCTGGGCCGGGGAGGCCATGTTGGCTCCGATCCCGCCGACCTTGGCCGCGAGGTGGACCACCATGTCGGGTCGGGTGTCGGCGAAGAGGGAGAAGGCAGCGTCGCGGTCTCGGAGGTCGTACTGGACGCTGCGCGGCACGTCCACCTCCGCGCCGCGCTCGCGGAGCTTGGCCACCACGACCCGCCCGAGGAAACCCGAACCGCCGGTCACGACGACGCGACGGCCGTCCCAGGAGGTGTTCATCGAGCGCCATGGTACGGCTCGCGGCTGCGCAGCCGCCGCGCGGCCGGACGCCTTGCCTGCCAGGATGACGGGCCGTGCGCGTGGCCCTCACCCTCGAGCAGTGCTGGCACCGGGTGCCCGGCGGCACGGCCGTGGCGGCACTGCGGCTGGTGGACGCGCTGACGGCCAGTGGCGACATCGATGCGGTCGGTGTGGCGGCGTGGCACCGGTCGCCCCCGCCGGACGACTTCGTGCCGTCCGTTGCCGTTCGCCACCTGCCGTTGCCTCGAGCCGCGCTGTACGAGGCATGGCACGCGCTGCGCCGGCCCCAGGTCGAACGGGCCACGGGCCCCGTCGACGTCGTCCACGCCACGACCATCATCGTGCCGCCCCGAACCGTGCCGCTCGTCGTCACCGTGCACGACCTGGCGTTCCTCCACGACCCCGGCGCGTTCACCCGGCGCGGCGTGCGGTTCTTCCACCGGGGGCTCGACCTTGTCCGTCGGGAGGCCGACCGCGTGCTGTGCTCGTCCATGGCGACGCTGGAGGACTGCGTGGCCCAGGGTCTCGCGAGGGACCGGCTGCGCCTGGTGCCGCTCGGGGTGGCCGTCGCCCCGGCATCGCCCGATGCCGTGGTCGCCGTGAGGGCTCGCTACGGCCTCGGTGCGCCTTACCTGTTGTTCGCCGGCACGCTCGAGCCCCGCAAGAACCTCCGCCGTCTCGTCGAGGCCTTCGGTCACCTCGACGGTGCTCACGAGCTGGTCCTGGCCGGCCCGGTGGGCTGGGGTGACGGCGCCCCAGAAGTCGCCGACGGGGTCCGGCCGGTCGGCGTCGTGTCCGACGCTGACCTAAGGGCGCTGTACGCGGGTGCCGACGCGTTCGTCTACCCGAGCCTGCGCGAAGGCTTCGGCCTGCCTGTGCTGGAGGCCATGGCGCAGGGGGCGCCGGTGGTGACCTCACGAGGCACGTCGACCGAGGAGGTGGCCGGGGGTGCCGCGGTGCTCGTCGATCCACTCGACGTGGCCGACATCGCCCGCGGCATCGTCGAGGCGCTGGACCGTCGCTCCGAGCTGGTCCTGCTGGGACGCAAGCGCGCCGCGGCCGCAACCTGGACCCGGACGGCCGAGCTGACCATCGCCGCCTACCGCGAATTAACGGCGCGCCGATGACCGCGATCGGGGTGAACCTGCTGTGGCTGCGGCCCGGCGTCGTCGGTGGGAGCGAGGAGTACCTCTGCCGCCAGCTCGTCGGCCTGTTGGAGATCGACCATCCCTTCGACCCGACCCTGTTCGTCCTGCCTGCATTCGGCGGCGCACATCCCGACCTGGCCAGCACCTACCCGACGGTCGTCGCGCCGATCGGCGGTGCTCGTCGTCCGTTGCGGGTGGGGGCGGAGTGGACGTGGTTGCCGGCCCAGGCGCGCCGGCGCCGGCTGCAACTCGTGCACCACGCCGGTGGCACCGTGCCGGCCACGCCGACGCGCGGGCCGACCGTGCTCACGCTCCACGATCTCCAGTACCTCCGTTACCCGGAGCACTTCGGCCGGGGCAAGCTCAGCTGGCTGCGGCACGCGGTTCCCCGCTCGGTGCGCCGGGCGGGCGTCACCGTCGTGCCGAGCGAGTACGTCCGCAGCACGGTGATCGACGCATTCGGCGTGGAGCCGGCGAGGGTGGTGGTGGCGCCGCATGGCCTCCCCGAGGTGGGCTCGTCTCCCACCCCGGAGGCCGAGGTGCGAGATCGCTACGGTCTGGACGGCCCGTACGTCGTGTATCCGGCTATCACCTACCCCCACAAGAACCACCTCGTGCTGGTGCGAGCGCTCGCGCAGCTCGGGGGCAGCCACCCCGACCTCCAGCTCGTGCTGCTCGGGGGCGCCGGGCCGGCCGAGGTGGCCCTGCAGGCCGAGATCACCCACCTGGCCCTCGGCGCTCGCGTGGTGAGGCCCGGGCGGGTCTCCGACGCCGACCGAGATGGTCTGTACGCGGCGGCGACAGCGCTAGCGTTCCCGAGTCGCTACGAGGGCTTCGGGGCACCCGTCGTTGAAGCGATGGCGGCGGGGCTGCCCGTCATCGCCGCTGACGCGGCGGCGCTCCCCGAGGTCGTGGGGGCCGGGGGTCTCCTCGTCGATCCCGACGACCCCGCCGCCTGGGCCGAAGCCATCGCGCTGGTGCTGGACGACGACGGCGAGGCAGACCTCCTCCGCGCCGCCGGCCGAGTCCGCGCCGCCGGCTTCACCGCGGCGCGGTCGGCCGCGGCGCTCACCCACGCCTACGGTCTGGCCCTGTCGTGAAGCTCGCCGTCCTCGCCCCCCACTTCGCACCCGATGTCGCTCCGACTGGGGAGGTCATCACCCGCATCGTCCTCGAGCTGGCCGACCGCGGCCATCAGCTGCACGTCGTGACGGCCCTTCCGTGGTACCTGCACCACCGGGTCGAGCCGGAGTGGGCGGGACGGGCGATACGGGTGGAACCCACCGAGTGGGGCTCGATCACCCGCGTCCACCCCTTCCCTACCCACAAGTCGTCGATCCCGCGGCGCGGCGCGGCCTTCGGTGCCTTCAGCGCCTTGGCCGGTCTGAGCGGCCTGCGCGGTGGCCGGGTCGACGGGGTGCTGGCCATGTCGCCGCCGCTCACGCTCGGTCTGACGGGTTGGGGCATTGGCCTCGTGCGCGGGGGACCGCTGGTGTTCAACATCCAGGATGTGTTCCCCGACGTGGCCATCGAGGTCGGTGCCATCAGCGACCAACGGGTGATCCGCACTGCCCGGTGGCTCGAACGGCAGAGCTATCACCGCGCGGCTGCCGTGACGGTGCTCTCGCAGGATCTCCAGGCCAACGTGGCTGCCAAGCTGGCGCCAAGCGAGCGGGCCAAGGTGCGGGTCATCCCGAACTTCGTCGACACCCAGGCCATCCGGCCGCTCGACCGAGCCACGGCCTACCGGCACGAGCTCGGCATCGGCGACGAGATGGTGGTGATGTATGCCGGCAACGTGGGCTTCTCGCAATCGCTCGGGTTGCTCCTGGCCGCGGCGCGCGAGCTGGTCGACGACCCGAGCGTGGTGTTCGTGATCAACGGTGGCGGATCGGCCAGGGAGGCGCTCGAGCTCGAGGCGGCCGGGCAGCCGAACATCCGCTTTGCGCCCTTCCAGCCGAAGCATCGGCTGGCCGAGGTCTTGGCCACCGGGGACATCCATGTCGTGCCCCTGCGCCAGGGCCTCGCCGCGTCCAGCGTGCCCTCGAAGACCTACTCGATCCTTGCTGCCGGTCGGCCGCTCCTCGCCAGCATCGACCCCGGCACCGAGGTGGCCCGTCTCGTCGACCAGGCCGGATGTGGCGTGGCGGTGCCACCCGATGATCCTGCGGCGTTCTCTGCGGCGCTGCGAGCGCTGCTGGCCGCCCCCGAACGGGTGCGGGCCATGGGCCTCGCCGGGCGCGCCTTCGTCGAGCGTTGGGTGTCACCCGGCGCCGTGGCGGCCACCTACGAAGACCTGTTCGTGGAGCTGCACCAGGGCGCGATGCCGCACGGCGGGGACCAGCCGGTAGCCTCCACCATTCGTGGGTAAGGCATCATCGGCCAAGAAGGTCGCTCGAGTCGCAAACCAGGGCAAGGGCACGAAGGTACGTTCCACGCAGGGTCAGGTCTTCTACCTGTCCATCGCCATGGTCACCGTGCTGGGGCTGGCGCTCATCGTCTTCGCGCGCCAGAGCGGCAGGGAGAATCGGGTGGCGAACCCTCCGACCTTGTCCGATCACTGGCACGCCGCCTACGCGTTCTACGCCTGCGACGCGTTCCAGCCACCCATCCAGAACACCGCCGACCCGCTCGGCATCCACACCCATGGCGACGGCCTCATCCACATCCACCCGATCTCGTCCGAGGCCACGGGCTCGAACGCCAAGCTGGGCGTCTTCTTGAAGGCCGCCGGCGTGAAGATGACCAACTCGAAGCTCGAGCTGCCCGAGGGTCAGGGAACGTTCGAGAACGGGGGGGACTGCAACGGCCAGGAAGCCAACCTGCGCGTCGCCGTCTGGGACGACGCCACCGGCACGGCCGCACCGAGGACGTACACGACCGACTTCAACAACATCCGGTTCGACAACCCGAACATGGCCTTCACGATCGCCTGGGTGCCCGACAGTGTGGACCTGGCCGACCTGAAGCCCCCGAGCATCGGCGCGCTGGCTGCGCCCAGCGACATCGAGCCCACCACGGGCTCGAGCATCGTGCCGAGCACGACGGTGCCGGGTGCCACGACGGTGCCGGCTGCTGTCACCACGGTGCCGGTGACCACGACTCCCTCCGGATGAGGGCGGTCGTGCTGGTCGGGGGCTTCGGCACCCGGCTGCAGCCGCTGACCCTCACCACACCCAAGCCGCTCCTACCCGTCGGGCACCGGCCGATCCTGGAGCTGGCCGTCGCCAACCTGGCTCGAGGCGGCGTCACCGAGGTCGTCCTCTCGATCGGGTTCAAGCCGGACGCCTTTCGCGCCGCCTACCCCACGGGCGAGTGCGCTGGGGTGCGCCTCTCCTACGCGGTCGAGCCGGAGCCCCTCGACACCGCAGGGGCCATCCGGTTCGCAGCGGAGCACGCCGGCATCGACGAGACCTTCATCGTGTTCAACGGTGACGTGCTCACCGACCTTGACGTCGCGAGCCTCGTGGCCTTCCATCGTGATCGCGGTGGGGAGGGCACGATCCATCTCACGCCGGTGGACGATCCGTCGGCGTTCGGCGTCGTGCCCACCTTCGTTGACGGCCGGGTCCAGGCCTTCGTGGAGAAGCCACGGATCGAGGAGGCCCCGACCAACCTCATCAACGCCGGCACCTATGTGCTCGAGCCGGCCGTGCTCGACCGCATCCCCGGCGGCCAGCCTGTCTCGATCGAGCGAGCGACGTTCCCCGCGATGGTCGCCGTCGGTGCGCTCTGGGCGATGTCTACCGAGGACTACTGGCTCGATGCCGGTCGACCGGAGCTGTACCGCCAGGCCAACCTCGACGTGATCGACGGGCGCCGGACTGGCGTGAAGGCACAGGCCGTGGCCGCCACCGCGTCGGTCGACCCAGACGCGACCGTCACCCGTTCCGTCGTCGGGCCCGGCGCCACGGTCGAGGCGGGAGCCACGGTCGAGGGCAGCGTGCTCCTCCCCGGTGCCAAGGTCCGCCGCGGGGCACGCGTGCTCGACGCCATCCTCGGCGCGGGGGCAGAGGTGGGCGAAGGCGCGGACGTGCGCGAGGTGGTGCTGGGCGACGGCATCGTCGTCGATGCGGGTGCTCACCTGGTCGGCGTCCGCGTGCCGGCGCCGTCCTAGCGCGAGGCTGCGAGCATGAGGGTGCTCGTCACCGGTGGTGCCGGCTTCGTCGGCTCACATCTCGTCGACCGGCTCCTCGCGGCGCGCTACGAGGTCGATGTGGTGGACGACCTGTCCACGGGGTCGCTCGCGAACCTTGCCGCGGCCCGTGCCGATGCCGCGGGCGCCTTGCACATCCACCACCTCGACCTGCGCGCACCCCACCTGGGCGAGCTGCTGGCACGGCGGCGGCCGGAGGTCGTCTACCACCTGGCCGCGATGCCGGCTGGTAGCGAGCCGCGGACCATGGCCGATGTGGCCATGGTGGGTGGCGTCAACCTGCTGGAAGCGGCTCGCAGCTGTGGAGTCCTCAAGGTGGTCGCCGGGCTCGATGCGATGGGGCTCTACGGCGAGGTGCCCTCGAAGGAGCTGCCGATCCGCGAGGGTCAGCCCTTCGCGCCGCGCACGCTGGCCGGCGTCCTCGACCGTGCCGTCGCCGACCTGCTCGCGCAGTACCGGGTCGAGCACAACCTCGAGTTCACCGCGCTCGCCCTGTCCTCGGTGTACGGCCCGAGGCAGCATCCGCGCCGAGGCATCGTGGCCGGCCTCATCGCGGCCGCGGCCGGCGACGGCCCGGCGGCACTGCCGGGTGACATCCGCCAGACGCGCGACCTGCTCTACGTCGACGACGCCGTCGATGCGTTCGTCCGGGCCGGTGAGCGGGGGAGCGGTCTGGTCCTCAACGTGGGCACCGGCGTGCAGACCGGGCTGCGGGACCTGTACCGGATGTGCGCCGGCGACGGCGCGCCGCCACCCGTTGCAGGACCGGCCGAGCCGGGCGTGCCGCCTCGTTTCGCGCTGTCACCCGTGCGGGCCCGCATCCACCTCGGTTGGGCGCCGTGGACGGCGCTGGCCGACGGCCTCGCCCTTTCGCGGCGTGGCGCCAAGCCGTCCTGAGCCGCGTCGGCGTGGACCGGCTCCGCCTCGCGGCGGCGGTCTCAGCGGAACAGGTCCTCCTGGGGCGGCCGCACGATCTCGGTCGCCACGCTTGCCTCCCGTAGCCAGGAGGGGTCGACGCCGCGCACGACCGCGACCGGCACACCGCTCGACTTGCCCATGACCATCTCGGCCGCGCTGGCGAGCTCGTCGACCACGGCGACCTCGGTGACCTGCATCGTGCGCCCCAGCGCATCCTCGGTGCCTCGGAGGTCGACCACGCCGGCGA
>CAZTVJ010000152.1:0-4665 GCA_964616935.1 uncultured Acidimicrobiales bacterium
AAGCTCACCGGCCCGCCGCTGCCGGCGTCGACGATGCCCTGCAGCTGGGCCTGCCAGTACCGGCTCGCCTCCTCGACGTGGCCGAGCACCTGGCCCGAGTCCCACCGCTCAGAGCCACCGTCGTCGGGCTCGGTGGTGCCACGATGACCGATGGTTGCATGTGCAACGAGACGGGCGTCCGCAGCGTCGATCCGGTCGAGCCAGCCCTGGACGGCCATGGCTTGGTGGCCGGTCGGGAGTGCCCAGTGGGCGGCCAGCTCCAGGGGGGCGACGCAGGTCTCGAAGGCGTCGAGGAAGCGACCGCTCTCGGAGGGCGAGCCGATGGTGACGCGCACCCCCTCATCGGGGAAGGGACGGGTCACGACGCCGAGCGTCTCCAGCTTCAACGTGAGCGCGGCGGCCGCCGCGCCGGCGGGCAGCCAGAGGAAGTTGGCCTGCGCGTCCGGGGTGGAGAAGCCGAGCCGGCGAAGGTCGACCTGCACCCGGGCCCGCTCGGCGAGCGTGGCGTCGACTCTTGCGGACAGCTCGTCGCGCGCGGCGAGCGAGGCCAGTGCCCCCGCTTGAGCCAGGCCGTTCACGGCGAAGGGGATCAGCGTCTGGTCGACGGCTGCGACCACGTCGGGATGGCCGAGCAGGTAGCCGATGCGCAGCGCCGCCAGCCCGTACGCCTTGGAGAACGTGCGCAGAACGGCGAGGTTCGGGTGGCGCCGCAACAGCTCGAGTGCCCGTGGGGCACTGAGCCCGGTGACGTACTCGTGGTAGGCCTCGTCGAGCACCACCAGGGTGGTGGGCGGCACCGACTCGAGCAATACGACCAGATCGTCGTGGCCGATGGCGGTGCCCGTCGGGTTGTTCGGCGAGGTGACCAGGACGACCCGCGTGCGCTCGGTCACGGCCTTCGTCAGCGCCGCCATGTCGATGGTGGCGAAGCGGAGCGGCGTCGTGACCGCGGTCGCTCCGGCGATGGCCGTGTAGATCGGATAGGCCTCGAAGGTCCTCCACGCGTAGAGCACCTCGTCACCCGGGTCGGCGAAGGCCAGCAGCAACTGCTGCAGCAGCCCGACGGAGCCGCACCCCACCGCGACGTGTGATGGAGTGAGGCCGAGTCGATCGGCCAGCGCCTCGCGCACCGCGGTAGCGCGATGGTCTGGATATCGGTTGATGCCGGCCGAGGCTTCCGCCAGGGCGGCGCGGACCGACGGGAGCGGATCGAACGGGTTCTCGTTCGATGCGAGCTTGATGGCCGAGGCGATGGAGTGCTCCTGCATGGCCACCTCGGCCGAGCGACCCGGCTTGTAGGCGGGCAGGGCGGACAGCGCGGCGCGGGGGCGAGGAGGTGCGTTCACCGCTACAAATTGCCGCGGCGAGCCTGGTCGCGCTCGATCGCTTCGAAAAGTGCTTTGAAATTGCCCTCACCGAAACCCCTCGCGCCGCGCCGCTCGATGATCTCGAAGAACACCGTCGGCCGGTCGGTGACCGTCTCGGTGAAGATCTGCAGCAGGTACCCGTCCTGGTCGCGATCCACGAGGATGTTGTGGCGCTGCAGGTCGTCCCAGGGCAGGTCGACCCCGGCCAGACGCTCCTTGGCCTCGTCGTAGTACGTGTCCGGCACCCGCATGAAGCGCACGCCCCGGTCGCGCAGGGCGGCCACCGTCGCCACGATGTCGTCGGTGCGCAGGGCGATGTGCTGCACGCCCGGGCCGTCGTAGCTCTCCACGTACTCCTGGATCTGGCTCTTCTTCTTGCCCGCCGCGGGCTCGTTGATGGGCATGACGATCTTCGAGCCGTCCCACACGACGGTGGACGTGAGAGCCGAGTACTCCGTGGCGATCTGGTCGGCGTCGAAGTGGACCAGGCGGTCGAAGCCCATCACCTCGCTGTAGAAGCGCACCCAGTCATCCAGCTTGCCCTGCTCGACGTTGCCGACCACGTGGTCGATCCGGGTGAGCCCGACGGCCGGGCCGATCGGCGCCAGGGGCAGGTTGTCGTCGGTGTAGCCCGGCTCCAGCAGCGGCGTCCGGTACGAGGTGCGGTTCACGAAGGTGTGGCACGTCTCGCCGTACGCCTTGATCTGCGCCAGCTCCAGGCTGCCGTGCTCGTCCGCCTTGCGCCACGGTGTCCGGACCGGCGAGGCGCCCCTTTGCACCGCGATGTCGAAGGCGGCCGTGGCGTCGTCGACGAGCCAGGCCAGGTCGTGCACCCCGTCGCCGTGGGCGCGGACGTGGGCGGCGATCGGCGACTCGCTCGTGAGGGCGCCACTGACGACGAACCGAACGTCGCCCTGCTCGAGCACGTAGCTGGCCTTCTCCCGCATGCCCGTCTCGGGGCCGGCGTAGGCGGTGCAGCGGAACCCGAAGCCAGCCATCAGGAACCCGGAGAACGCCCGAGCGTTGCCGACCCAGAACTCGATGCAGTCCCAGCCGAGCAGGTGGACGCTGGGCGCTTCGGTGGGGGCAGTCGGCATGTTCGGGCTCCTGGTGACGACGTCGATGCCACTGATCCAACGGATCGCGGTGCCATTCGTCAACCGGCCGCTCTGGAGATGGTCAGATCGTCCACTACCAGCGACAGTGGTGCAGCAGACTGCCCAGCCATGATCGATCAACTGGACGCCCGGATCATCACCGCGCTCGCCTCGGCGCCGCGAGCGGGCGTGCTGGAGCTGTCTCGCAGGCTGGGGGTGGCCCGTGGCACGGTGCAGGCCAGGCTCGACAAGCTCGTCGGCCGGGGCGTCGTCACCGGCTTCGGCCCCGACCTGGACCCGGTCGCGCTGGGCTACACCGTCCTCGCGTTCTCCACCATCGAGATCTCACAGGGTCGCCTGGCGGACGTGATCGCCCACCTCGACGGGATCCCCGAGGTCATGGAGGCGCACACCACCACGGGCCAGGGGGACCTGCACGTCCGGGTGGTCGGTCGGACGAACCAGCACCTGAGCCACGTGCTGAACCGGGTCCTGGCCGCGCCGGGCATCAGCCGGACGACCACCGTGCTGGCCCTGGCCCCGCAGATCCCGTACCGGGTGCTGCCACTGGTGCAGGCCGCCTCGACCGAGCCCGAACCCGGAGCGGAAGGGGGAGAGCCCGGCCCCCTCCGCTGAGAGGGCCCTCGCCACCGATTCGACATCGATCCGGTGGGGACCGCTCCAGCTCCACAGGTCGGATGCTTCGGACGCTCGAAGTCGCTCGACAGCACCGGGAATCGCTTGCACGATGCAAGTGGTCCGCGTCAGAGGCTTTCGGCGAGAGGGGGTGCTGCTCATGGTCGACGTCGCGACGAGTCCGAACGCCACCGTGCGCGCTCCGGAGCGCTTCAAGGGTTGGCAGGTCGTGGCCGGTGCCTTCCTGGTGCTCTTCGTCTCGTCGGGCCTCGGCTTCTACGCACTCGCGGTGTACCTCAACGCCCTCACCGACGAGAAGGGCTTCACCGTCGCCCAGGTGTCGTTCGCGAACTTCCTCTTCTTCCTCACCGGCGGCGCGGCCGGGCTGCTGATCGCCCGCCTGATCGCCCGCCACGACCTGCGCTGGGTGGTCGCCGGCGGCGGCGTCCTGGCCGGAGTCACCTTGGGCCTCGTCGGTCGGGTGAGCGAGCTGTGGCAGCTCTACCTGCTGTACATCGTGTTCGCCCTCGGCTGGTCGGCGTGCGGGCTGGTGCCGGGCACCACCGTGGTCACCCGTTGGTTCCACCGGCGCCGGTCGCTGGCGCTGTCGGTGGCCAGCACCGGCCTGTCCGTGGGCGGCATCGTCATCACGCCGTTCGTCAAGACACTGATCGAGGACAACGGCATGGCCACCGCGATGCCCTGGCTGGGGCTTGCGTTCATCGTCGGCGTGGTGCCCGTCGCGTTGTTCGTGCTCATCCCGTCGCCCCAGGCCGTCGGCCAGTACCCGGACGGCGACCCGGCTCCGCTCGCCGGCGGGACCGTCAGCGGGACCGACTACCACGTCGCGGTGCGCAGCCGGTACTTCATCGCCATCACCGTCGCCTACGTGATGGTCATGGCGGCCCAGGTCGGGGGCATCAGCCACCTGGTGAAGCTGGCCAGCACCCGCATCGACAAGCCCACCGCCGCCCTCGTGCTGTCCGTGATGGCGGGCGCCAGCGTCGTGGCCCGGCTGGCGGGAGGCTGGGTGGTGAGCAGGGTGCCGATGACGGCCTTCACGGCAACGCTCGCCGCGTTCCAGGGCGTGGCCCTGCTCTCCATCGGCTGGCTCGACACCCGCTCGGGCCTCTTGCTACTGGCCGTGGCCTTCGGCATCACCGTCGGCAACCTGCTGATGCTGCAGCCACTGCTCCTGGCCGAGGCGTTCGGGGTGCGGGACTACCCCCGCATCTACAGCCGCAGCCAGTTCGTGTCGACCGCCGGCATCGCGTTCGGCCCACTGCTGCTGGGCGTGGTCCACGATGCCGCCGGTGGGTACCAGTTCTCGTACACCTTGGCGGCGATGATGTCGTTGACGGGTGCCGCGGTCCTGCTCGCGGGCGGGCCGACGCACACCGCCGCGGAACGGGCCGAGGCCGGCGAGCTCGCTCGGGTCCATCCGAGCGTCGAGGCCTCCGCCGCGGTGTAGCCGACATCCGGGTGATCGGAGGCCGGGACCGGCCCCATGGCCACCTGGACCAGCACGGCCCTTCCCGCCTGCACGAGGTGACCACGACCGGGTA
>CAZTVJ010000153.1:0-8055 GCA_964616935.1 uncultured Acidimicrobiales bacterium
GAGCGGATCGATGCGGTGGCGGCGACGATCGGGCCCGGCCTGGTGGGGTCGCTGCTCGTGGGCGTCGCCGCCGGCAAGGGGTTGGCCCTCACGTGGGGAGTCCCGTTCGTCGGCGTCAACCACCTCGAGGCCCACCTCTACGCCGCCTTCCTGGAGGATCCCGGGCTGGAGCTGCCGCTGGTCGTGCTGCTCGTGTCGGGCGGCCACACGCTGCTCATCGAGATGCAGCGACCGGGGGAGTACCGCCTGCTCGGCCAGACGATCGACGACGCCGCCGGGGAAGCCTTCGACAAGGTCGCCCGCTACCTCGGGCTCGGCTACCCGGGGGGGCCGGCCATCGACCGCGTCGCAATGGAAGGCGATGCTGCCGCCATCGCCTTTCCCCGGCCGATGCTGCAGGATGGACTGGACGTGTCCTTCAGCGGCTTGAAGACCGCCGTGGTGAACTACGTGCGCAAGCACCCCGAGGTGGCCACCGCCGATGTGGCTGCCAGCTTCCAGCAGGCGGTGGTGGACGTGCTCGTGACGAAGGCCCGCCGGGCCGCACGGGAGGTGGGTGCTGCGGGCCTGGTGCTGGGAGGCGGCGTCGCGGCCAACTCCCTGTTGCGTGAGCAGCTGCTCGAGGCCTGCACCGACGACGGCCTTCGTGCCTTCCTGCCCAGTCGGGAGCTGTGCACCGACAACGCGGCCATGATCGCGGCAGCCGGCTGGCACCGGCTCCGCTCGGACGGGCCGACCGGGTTGCACGCCTCGGTCGACCCGAACCTGCGCCTGCCTCTCGTGGTCTGAGCCGGCCGCAGCGGCGCGGCGGGGGCCGACGCCGACTCCGGTTCTGGGTGCCGGCGTTAGCACTCTCGGCCTGCGGTTGCTAACGACCCCCCGCCCCGCCTATCGTTAGCAGTCGCAGCGTGCGAGTGCTAACGCCCTCGCCGTGGGATGAACCGCCGGAAGAACACGCCAATGGAGGCACTACGCGATGCAGCTGAAGCCGCTCGATGACCGGATCGTCGTCAAGCCCAACGATGCCGAAGAGAAGACCGCTTCGGGTCTGGTGATCCCCGACACCGCCAAGGAGAAGCCCGTGCAGGGCAGCGTCCTGGCCGTGGGCCCGGGCCGCTGGTCCGACGACGGGGGCAAGCACTTCGCCCTCGACGTGAAGGTCGGCGACACCGTTCTCTACTCGAAGTACGGCGGCACGGAGGTCACGGTCGACGGGGACGACCTGCTCATCCTCACCTCGCGTGACGTCCTCGCGATCGTCGAGAAGTAACCGCCGATGGCCAAGATGCTGAAGTTCGACGAGGACGCGCGCCGCGCCCTCGAGGCCGGGGTGAACCGCCTGGCCGACACGGTGAAGGTGACGCTCGGCCCGAAGGGTCGCAACGTCGTCCTCGCCAAGTCGTGGGGTGCCCCGACCATCACCAACGATGGCGTGTCGATCGCCCGTGAGGTGGAGCTCGAGGACCCGTTCGAGAACATGGGTGCCCAGCTGTTGAAGGAGGTCGCCACCAAGACGAACGACGTCGCCGGTGACGGCACCACCACCGCCACGGTCCTGGCCCAGGCGATGGTGCGTCACGGGCTGCGCAACGTCGCGGCCGGCGCCAACCCGATGTCGCTCAAGCGCGGCATCGAAAAGGCCGTCGCCGCCGCCGTGGAGGCCATCAAGGAGCAGTCGAAGGAGATCGACGACAAGTACGAGATCGCCCAGGTGGCGTCCATCTCGGCAGCCGACAACGACATCGGTGCCGTCATCGCCGACGCCATCGACCGGGTCGGCAAGGACGGTGTCGTCACCGTCGAGGAGTCCAACACCTTCGGCATCGAGCTCGACTTCACCGAGGGCATGCAGTTCGACAAGGGCTACCTGTCACCGTACTTCGTCACCGATCCGGAGCGGCAGGAGGCCGTCCTAGAGGACGCGTACGTCCTGCTGCAGTCGGGCAAGGTCTCGACCGTCCAGACGCTGCTGCCCCTGCTCGAGAAGGTCATGCAGACGGGGCGCCCGTTGCTCATCGTCGCCGAGGACGTCGAAGGTGAGGCACTGGCCACGCTCGTGGTCAACCGCATCCGGGGCCTTTTCTCGTCGGCTGCGGTGAAGGCACCTGGGTTCGGCGATCGCCGCAAGGCGATGCTGCAGGACATGGCGGTGCTCACCGGCGGTCAGGTCATCTCCGAAGAGGTCGGCCTCAAGCTGGAGAACGCCACGCTGGACCTGCTCGGCCGGGCCCGCAAGGTGGTCATCACCAAGGACGACACCACCATCATCGAGGGCGGCGGCAGCGCCGACGACGTGAAGGGTCGCATCAACCAGATCAAGGCCGAGATCGAGAACACCGACTCGGACTGGGACAAGGAGAAGCTCCAGGAGCGCCTGGCCAAGCTGGCCGGCGGCGTCGCCGTCGTCAAGGTCGGTGCCGCGACCGAGGTGGAGCTGAAGGAGAAGAAGCACCGCATCGAGGATGCGCTGTCGGCCACGCGGGCCGCCATCGAAGAGGGTGTGGTCGCCGGTGGCGGCACCGCCCTGCTGCGGGCGCGAGGCGCGGTGGCCGACGTGGTCGCCAGCCTCGACGGTGACCAGGCCGCCGGCGCGAAGGCCGTCTGGGAGTCCCTGGTCGAGCCAGCGCGGCTGATCGCCGAGAACGCCGGGCTCGAGGGTTCCGTGGTCGTGGAGCAGATCTTGAAGGAGACCGGCTCCATCGGGCTGAACGCAGCCACCGGCGACTACGAGGACCTCGTGAAGGCCGGCATCATCGACCCGGCCAAGGTGACTCGTGCGGCGTTGCAGAACGCCGCCTCGATTGCCGCGCTGCTGCTCACGACCGAGTGCCTGGTCGCCGAGAAGCCGGAGAAGAGGCCGGCGATGCCCGCCGGCGGTGCCGGCGGGATGGGTGGCATGGGTGGCATGGGTGGCATGGGCATGATGTGAGCTGAACCAGTTGGTTCGCTTCGTGGCCCGGGCCCTGCGGCCCGGGCCACACGGCTTTTCTGGAGACGATGGCGGCCCGGCAGCGCCGAATCCGCAGGCCACCCGGGGAACTTCGGTCTGAGCGTGCAGAAAACCGCCTCCGCAAGCCGGAGATCGCCGGGGAGATCGTTGATGAGATCGGTGGGCGGGGCGGCCCGCAGGCCCGGCCCGCACGCCAGAATGGCTGGGTGCCGCCTGCCGCCCGGCCTCCCGGCCTCGCCTTCTGGATCCACCAGCTCGTCGAGTACCTGCTCGGCGTGTTGCTCATCTCGCAGTCCATCCAGAGCTCCCAGCCCCTCGTGCCGGTCCTGCTCGGGTTGACCGTGGTGCTCCTGGCCGCTACCGCCGACGGTCCCCTGGCCGCCTTCCACGTCGTGCCCCGAGGGCTCCATCGCGTCCTGGACCTCGCCGTGGCTGCGGCGATCGCGGCGGTCGCCTACCTCGGCCGGGATGCGTTGGGTCCGACCGGACTCATCTTCGCGGCGGTCGCCGTCGTCGCGCTGCTGGCCTTGGTCGTCCGTACGAACTACGCGAGCCGCCGCCCGCGACCGCCGGCCGCTGGGCCGGCGACCGCAGGCGAGCCATCCCCCGCCGCGGCGGCGGTGCCCGCACCCCCCGCTCCTCCTGCGACGAAGAGCGAGCGGTACAGCCGAGCCGCCGGTCGGGCGCTCGGCAAGGGCATCCGCGCCTACAAGGACCCGCCGCCACCGCCCCCCGCAGCGCCCTGAGCGAGCGTCGTTCGCGTCGCCGGCCCGGACCTTGGCGACGGCGGCCCCGTAGTGTGGAGCGATGGACCCGCCCGTTCCCGATCCGGCCAAGCTGCTCGCCTTCTGGAACGAGTGGGAGCGGGGCGAGACGCCTCCGGGCCGCACGCTGGCCAACCTGAAGACCAACGGGCTGCCCCGGCTGCTGCAGCAGCTGGCCGACGGGGTCCCGACGCCGGGCTGACGCGTGCTATCGAGACTCCGGCGCTCGGGCGGCGATCAGGTCATCCCGCGTCCCCCCGTCTGGCATGTCGGCGGCCCGGCACCATGGGAGGCGGTGAGTTGGCATCGACCTCTCGTCGTCGACGATGTCGTGCGGGTGCTCCGCGACAGGGGTCCGGGCCAACCGCCGCTCCTGACCGTCGAGGGGGCCCGCCATGCCGCAGTGCTCATCGCGCTGTGGGACGGTTCCGAGGGGGCCGAGGTCCTGTTGACCCGACGCTCCATGGACCTGTCCAGCCACCGCGGTGAGGTGTCGTTCCCCGGTGGTCGCATGGACGCGGGGGAGACGCCGGTGCAGGCGGCGGTCCGTGAGGCCCACGAGGAGGTGGCGCTCGACCCGCGCGCCTCGACGGTGATCGGTGAGCTCGACCACCTGAGCACGGTGGTGAGTCGTAGTCAGATCGTCCCCGTCGTCGCCGCCCTTGCCGTGCGCCCGACGGTTCACGCGGCGAGTCCGGAGGTCGAACGGGTGCTCCACGTCCCTCTCGGGGATCTCATGCAGCCAGGCACCTACCGGGAGGAGCGGTGGGGCCGTCCCCCACTCGACCGTTCCGTCCACTTCTTCGAGCTCGCTGACGAGACCGTGTGGGGGGCCACGGCGCGCATGCTCGTGCAGCTGCTGGCGCTGGCCGTCGGCGCGGAGAGCTAGGCGGTCGGCAGGCGGTGACAGCGTGATCGGGGCCGGCCAGTTCACCCTGCGTCCGTGGCAGGCGGCCGACGCCGCCTTCGTGTTCGACGCTTGCCAGGACGCGGAGATCCAGCGCTGGACCACGGTGCCCCGGCCGTTCACGGCCGGCGACGCGGCCACCTTCGTGCGCGCCCACGCGCGCGACCAACCCGAGGAGGCTGGCGCGTGGTTCGCCGTCTCCAGCACCGACACGGGGGAGCTGTTCGGGTCGATGTCGTTCAACACCATCGACCGGCGTGGCGCGTACGGGGAGATCGGGTACTGGCTGGCGCCCGAGGGCAGGGGCCGGGGGGCTGCGACCGCGTGCCTGGTGGCATTGACCGGCTGGGGTTTCGCATCGCTCGGGCTCACCGAGGTGCGGCTGCAAGTCGCCGCGGGCAACGTGGCGTCGCTGCGGGTGGCCGAGGTCGCAGGCTTCTCACAGGTGGGGGCGGTGGCGGCCGGGTGCCAAGATGGCGACCGCCCGGCCGACGCCTTGGTCTTCGTGCGTCGCGCCGCTGGTTCAGCGACCTTGGGGTGACGGGGCCGCCCGAGCGGCGGCCAGTGATTGCAGCAGCTGCCACGCCTCCTCGACGTGCTCGCGATGGGTGGTTCGCCCGCCGATGCTGATCCGTAGCGCCGCGCGTCCGTCGAGGACCGTCCGGGTGAACAGCGCACGACCGGACGCGTTGGCGGCAGCTACGAGCGCGTCGGTGGCTTCGTCTCCGTCCACCAGCGCGACGACGACCAGGTTCAGCATGGGCGGTGCGGCGAGTCGGAAGCGGGGATCGTCCACCACCCAGGCGACCAGCTCGTCGGCGAGACCGATCTGGCGGGCGATCATCTCTTGGGCGGGCTCCACGCCGTCGACGCGGAGCACGAACCAGAGCTTCAGGGCACGAAAGCGCCGCCCCAGCGGGATCTGCCAGTCCCGGTAGTCGACGACGGCGCCCGACTCGCTCGCGGCCGTGCGCAGGTACTCGGGCAGGATCGACAGCGCCCGCAGGAGAGCTGAGCGATCGGCCACCCAGAAGAGGTTGCAGTCGAAGTTGACGCCCATCCACTTGTGCGGGTTGGTGGTGTAGGAGTCGGCTCGCTCGATGCCGTCGTTCACCCAGCGCAGGGCGGGGCACAGGGCGGCGATGCCCGCCATGGCACCGTCGACGTGAAGCCACACGCCTTCGCGGGTGCACACATCGGCGATGGCGGGCACCGGATCGAAGGCGAGCGATGAGGTCGTGCCGGCGGTGGCCACGACGAGGAAGGGCACCTTCCCCGCCGCCCGATCTTGGGAGATGGCGGCCGCCAGTGCATCCGGCCGCATGGCGAACCCGTCGTCCACCTCGACCATGCGCAGGTTGGCGTCGCCGATGCCGGCGATGCGCACACCCTTCTGCACCGAGGAGTGGGCGTGCTCGGTGGTGTAGGCCACGAGCTCGCCAGTGGTGCCCGTACGGTTGGTGCGCCCATCGGTCGCACGTTCGCGGGCGGCCAGGATGGCGCACAGCGTCGCGCTGGACGCGCTGTCCTGGATCACCCCGCCGCCGGGGCCGTCGTTGCGGAAGCGGTCGGGCAGGCCGAGCAGGTCGACCATCCAGTCGAGCATCACCTGTTCGATCTCCGTGCAGGCCGGGCTCGTGGCCCACAGCATCCCCTGCACACCGAGCCCCGCTGAGGCCAGCTCGCCCAGGATCGACGGGTAGGAGACGTTGGCGGGGAAGTAGGCGAAGTGGCGAGGGTGCTGCCAGTGGGTGAGGCCGGGCACGACGATGCGGTCGAGGTCGGCCAGCACGTCGGCGAAGGGCTCGGGCGTGGTGGGTGGCGCCTCAGGCAGCTGCCGCCGGATGTCGCCGGGCTGGACCTGCGCCTGGACGGGATGCCGCTCGACTCCTTCGAGGTAGCCGGCGATCCAGTCCACCAGCGCGTGGCCGCTGCGGCGGAACTCGTCAGGCGTCACAGCGGCTCACGGCTCGACTCTAGGGTGCGTTCGTGACGACCCCGGCCGACCTCGACCCTGATCGGTTCGCCCTCCACGAGGCATCGGCTCGGGCATTCCGGCAGGTGTTCGTCCGCGAGGGCACCGGCGGGGTGCCGCTCGTGTGCGTCCACGGTTGGCCGGAGACCAAGCGGATCTTCTGGCGGGTGATCGAGCCACTGGCCGGCGCCGGCTTCGAGGTCATCGTGCCCGATCTGCGGGGCTTCGGCGACAGTGACGTCGGTCCAGACGGCTACCACGACGTCGCGTCGCACGCGCTCGACCTGTACGCGCTCGTGCACGACACACTCGGTCACGAGCGCG
Organism: uncultured Acidimicrobiales bacterium; assembly: GCA_964616935.1. Classification (GTDB taxonomy): domain Bacteria; phylum Actinomycetota; class Acidimicrobiia; order Acidimicrobiales; family Ilumatobacteraceae; genus CAZTVJ01. Next base: position 6,921 of record CAZTVJ010000153.1, read on the forward strand.
TGGTGCTCCTCGGCGGAGACCTGGGCGGCCCGGTCATACAAGAGCTCGCCCTGCGCCACCCGGACTGGGTCGACCGCATGGTGCTGTTCAACTCACCGTTGCCCTACGACAAGGAACGGATGGTGGGGATGCGCAGCCGGCCGCCTGCGGAGGCGGCGGACTACTTCCTGCGTCAGGGCACGGACGCGGATGCGCTGGCCGCCGAGCTGGCCACGCCGGGCGAGCGCACGCGCTACATCGCCACGTTCTACTCGTCTCGCTTCTGGGCGCATCCCGGTGGGTTCGACGGCCCGGCGGTCGGCTTCCACACCGCGCCCTTCGCCGACGGCGCCAAGCTGCGGGCGTCGTTCGGAGGCTACGAGAGCGTGTTTCGCGAGACGGCACGCTTCGAGCCATCGCGGCTCGGTCGCAACGAGCGCACCCGCACCCTCGTGCTGTTCGGTCCGTCCGATCACGTGATCTACCCCGAGTTCGATCGGATGGCGGCCGTCGTGTTCCCCAACCACGTCGGGCCGTTTCTCCTTCGCGACTGCGGGCACTTCGTGCCATGGGAGTCGCCCCACGCCTTGGTGAGCGCCACGGTCGCCTTCTGCTCCGACCTGCTCACCCTGGAGGGCAAACCCCGTCCCTAGACTCCCAAGGTGCCGTCTCCTGACGGCGAAAGGACGCTACGGGTGCCGGACGGGACAGCAGGGGGACGCGGACTGCACCGCTACCTCCCACGCCTCGCGCTCGAGTGGGAGCTCGATGCGCCGGGCGAGAGGTGGCAGGCGGTCGAGGCCAGCCTCGTCTTCGTGGACATCTCGGGCTTCACCCGGCTGTCGGAGCGGTTGGCCCGGCGCGGTCGCATCGGCGCCGAGGAGCTGACCGAGGTGCTGAGCACCGTGTTCGGGCGGATGCTCTCCCTCGCCTATGCGCGCGGTGGCGGCCTGCTGAAGTTCGGCGGGGACGCGCTCCTGCTGCTGTTCCGCGGGGATGACCATGTCGCCCAGGCCTGCTCGGCGGCGGTCGAGATGCGGGCTGCGCTCAGGGAGGCCTCGACGCTGCCCAGCTCGGTCGGTCGGCTCGACCTGAAGATGTCAGTGGGCATCCACAGCGGCACCGTGCTGCTGTTCCTCGCGGGAGACGCTCACCG
>CAZTVJ010000154.1:0-5852 GCA_964616935.1 uncultured Acidimicrobiales bacterium
GCTGGCGCTGCTCTTCGGCGCCCAGTTCTGGTACGACGTCCTGCGGCGCCTGGTCGGCATCAAGGCCACGGTGGCCAAGGCGGTCGTGTCGGGCGGCGGGTGATGGACGGCCCGACGCTGACGGTCGCCGGTCGACTCGAGACGGTCTGGGAGCTGGTGACGAGCGGACCCGGTTCGGCCCGCTGGCTCGGCAACCGCAGCTCGGAGCCGCTCCGAGCGAGCGATGAGATCCGCTTTGGCGGGCGCGATGCCACCGTCACTGCGGTGCGCCCCGCCGAGCACGTTGTGGAGCTGACCGTCGCCGGAGCGCCCGTCACCGTGCGCCTCACGGGACGGGAGGTCGGCGCCGACGGTGGCCCCGGACGCAGCGTCGTGATCGACGTCATCGGCGCGGCCGAGGCCGATCGAGCGGCGTGGACCGCGGCGCTCGGCCGTGCGCACCGAGCGCTGCGTGATGCACGCCAGCACCGGGACCCTCGCCAGGCCATCGTCCTGATCCACGGCATCGGTGAGCAGCTGCCCGGCACGACGGTGCGCGGCTTCGCGCAGGCAGCCATCGCCCAGACCGGCTCCGAGGTCGGCGACCTGCTCCACAAGCCCGATGCCCGGCTGCGGCCGCTCTACGAGCTGGTCCGGCTCCAGGCGTTCAAGGACGACGGGCGCGATCTCCCGCGCACCGACTTCTTCGAGCTGTACTGGCAGGACCTGATCCGGGACACGACCTTCGAGCAGGTGAAGAGCTGGGGCTTCTCGCTGCTGCAGCAAGAGCTGCCCCCGAAGTTCGCCGTCCTGCGCCGCATCGCCCGCATCGGAGCGTTCCTGCTGGTGCTCGCCGCGATCTTCCTGCTCGTCGCCGTCCTCGTGGGCGTCACCGACGTCTCCGTGCCGTCGTGGTGGTCGGAGGGCTCGGTGTGGATCACCCTCGGCTTGTTCGTCGCCTCGGCGGTGGCCGGCGCGGCGACGGCGTGGGCGGTCTCCAGCCTCGGTGACGTCGCTCGCTACGTGCGACCGCTCCCGGACAACCTGGCCGTGCGCCAGGCCGTGCGTGACCGGGGGGTCGCCATGCTGCGGGACCTGCACGCCGACGGCGAGTTCCAGCGGGTGGTCGTCGTCGGGCACAGCCTCGGATCGCTGATCGCACTCGACATCGTCACCGAGTACTGGTGGGAGGTGTTCGAGCAGCCGGGCGCCGGCAGCGCGGCAGCCCTGGCCGGCTACGAGCAGGCGCTCACGGCGTTCGAGGCCGCCGCCGATGCCATCGGATCCGTCGACGCGTCGAGCCCGGCCACCGCCGCCGGGCTCGACGCCTACCGTGACTCGCAGACGAGGCTCTGGCAAGCCATGCGGGGGGTCGGGTTGCCATGGCTCGTCACCGACCTGGTGACGCTGGGCAGCCCGCTGCAGTACCCCTGGCCGCTGCTGGCCAAGAGCAGCGCGGACTTCGAGGCCCGCCAGGCCGAGCTGCTCGTGCCCGCGGCCCCGCCCCGGCCCGACGTGGCGAGGCGCGGTTCCTCGCGCGGCATCACGTTCCCGTCGATCTTCGAGAGCCCCGACGGTCCCACGGAGCAGCGGCTGCTCCACCAGGGCGCGGTGCTCGCCCCGACCCGGTGGACCAACGTGTTCTTCCCGTCGCCCTGGTGGCTCTTCGGTGATCCCGTCGGAGGCCCGGTGCGGGAGCGCTTCGGGCCGGGCGTCCGCGACCGCCGCCTTGCTCCGGAGGGCAGCTGGCTCGGCCGGCACTCGCCCAAGCTCCACAGCCAGTACTGGTCAAGGGCACAGGGCGATGCCATGGCTGCGCTCGGCGAGGCGCTGCAGCTCACGAGCCTGGACGAGCTGAAGGTTGTCGCGGCGGAGCGGCCGCTCTCCACCTACCTCGAGACCTGAGCAGCCCGTCAGCTGGGCAGGGGGCGGATGACCGCAACCGTGGCGTCGAGGCGCCGGGCCCGATTGACGAAGTCCGCCGTGCCTCCGGGACCGTCGCCGCCCTCGCCGTCCCACAGCACCAGCGCTCGTAGCGCTTCGCCCGGGTCCTGCGCGGCGGCCACCTCCAGGCACCAGTCGTTGTTGCGCTCGAAGACGTTGCCCTCGGCCGGAAGCGGCCCCAGCTCGTCGTCCTGGAACCACGTGGCGCAACGCTCGCGCAGGGTGCGGTAGCGCTCGGACCAGTCGGTGTCCGGGAGGCGTACCGAGGCCTCGATGAACTCGTCGTCCGGGAGGGCGACGAGCAGCCACACGGTGGCACCGAGCACCAGCGCCTGCTCGGCCGCGATGGCGTCCGTGCCCCGCGAACCTCCGCACACCAGCAGGCTCCGCGGGCCGACGCGCCACGATCGCAGCGTGGTGCGCACGGCTCGTGTGACGCGCAGCTCGGCGGCCGGCGGGAAGCGGGGCTCGGGCCGACCGGGCGCATCGATCATGTGGCCGCTCACCACCACCACCTGGTCGAACTCGCCTCGTGGTGTGGTTGGCGCATCGGCCGGCATCGGGCGAGCGTAACGGCAGGTTTCCTAGGATGCGTCGCAGCCCAGGGGAGGTCCCATGCCCGAACAAGGCCACGACGAGGCGCGCATCGGCATCGCCATCTCCGGCGGCGGTCACCGTGCGACGGTGTGGGGCCTCGGCGCCCTCCTTGCCGTCGCGGATGCCGGTCTGAACGATCGGGTGGTGTCCATTGCCAGCGTGTCCGGCGGCTCCATCGCCAACGGGGTGATCGCCCACGACGTGGACTACGCCGGCCCCGGCTGCACGGCGGGGGAGGTGGAGGACGCCATGCGGGACTGTCTCAAGGTGATGGCCCACGAGGGCCTCTTCGCCTTCGGGCCACCGACCAACGCCTACCTGGTGCAGATGGTGCTGCTGGCCGGTGTGGCCGTGGCGGCGCTGCTCGCGGCGCTCGCGGCCGCGGTCTCTGCCGGCCGCGGGTGGCCGTGGTGGCCGTTCCTGTTGCTCAGCCTCGTCGCCGTCGTCGTCGCCGTGAAGACCCGTGCTCGCCCGCCAGTGAGCGGGCCGCGGGCGCCCCGGCCGCGGCCGCCCCTACCGGGCTGGTTCCGTGCCGCGGCCATCGTTGCCGCCCTGATCGTCGGCCCGGCCGTGGCGGGTGCCGTCGCGCTCGTACGGCACCGTCACGGCGCTGGCGCCGTGTGGCTGATCGTGCTGCTCGTCGTGGTCGCCGTGGCCCTCCTGGCGGTGGCGTTGCGCCACTTCGGGCAGCGCAGCGCCGTCGTCGACGGTGCGCTCGCCGCCCGGCTCTACCACGACGACCATGGACGGGCTACCACCCTGGCCAGCCTGGCCGGGCGCCAGGCCCACCACGTCTTCTGTGCCACCGAGCTGCAAGCCGGCGATCACTGCTACCTGACTCCGCGCCTCGTCTACTCGTACCTCGCCGGCTGCGGGACGCCGGGCACGGTGCCCCTGTCGACGGCCGTGCAGGCCTCGGCCTGCCTCCCCGGTGCCTTCGGCCCGCGCACCATCGACGTGGCCCGGGCCGGTCTCGGGCTGCGGCTCGATTGGAAGGTCGACGACACCGATGGTCTGGCGGCCGCGTCGCGCCTGGTGCTCAACGACGGCGGGGTCTACGACAACATGGCCGACCAGTGGGAGCAGGGCTACGACCCGCGGGCCAAGCGCCTCCACCTGGACCCTGACGGCGGCGCGACCGAGCTGATCGTCGTGAACGCGGGCAAGGCCATGGGGTGGAAGACGATGCGGCCCGGCCGCTCGCTGGTCGGCGAGGCGGGCGCGCTGAAGCGCACGGTCGACATCCTCTACGACGTGTCCACCGCGCACCGTCGCCAAGGGCTCGTGCGGCGCTTCGGCACGTCCGACCTCCTCGGCGGGGGCCTGCACGGCGCGCTGGTCCACATCGCCCGCTCGCCGTTCTACACACCGCAGCAGTTCGGATCGTCGCCCGACCCCGATCGGCGGGCGCGAGCGGCAGAGGCGCTCGGGTTCCTGAGCGCTCTCGGGGCCGACGAGGCCGCCTGGGAGCAGCGCGCGCTGGCCAGCCCGGACGTAGCCACCACGCTCGGCGCTCTCGGCGCGGCCACGACGGTCGACCTGTTCGAGCACGCGTACTACCTGACGCGCATCAACGTCTATGTCATCCTCGGGCGGGGTGAGCTGGCCGGCCACGAGGCCGAGTTCCGCCGCGCCCGGTTCGAGGCACTGGTCGGCTGAGTCGAGGCGCACCTCGTCGCGCGCCGGCCTGCATGTTGCGATCCCCAGATCGTTAGGTAACCTAGTTAGCAATGCAAAGGACCGCGGTCGCCGGCAAGGATGCCCAGCTCGCCTCCCGCCTGCGCATGAACGTGATGCGCGTGGCCCGCCGCCTCCGCCAGCAGGACACCACGCTGGACGGCATCACCATGTCGCAGCTGTCGGCCCTCGCGATCGTCGAGCGCTACGGCCCCATGACCCTCGGCGCGCTGGCCGAGGCCGAGCGGGTCCAGCCCCCCACGATGACGAAGATCGTCGAGCGCCTGGCGCAGCTGGGATGGGTCGAGCGCACCGTCGACCCCACCGATCGCCGGTTCGTCGTCGTGAGCGCAACGACCGCCGGGCGCACGCTGGTGGCGGAGTCCCGTGGCCGCCGCACGGCGTACCTCGCGGCCAAGCTGCGCACGCTCGGCGACGAGGACCGCGCGGTGCTGGCTCGGGCGGCCGACATCTTCGAGCGGATGCTCGAGGACGACTGATGGCGCCTCGCAGCACCTTCGCGTCGCTCAAGGTCCGCAACTACCGGTACTTCTTCTGGGGCCAGCTCGTGTCCATCACGGGCTCGTGGTTGCAGTCCACCGCACAAGCGTGGCTCGTGCTCGACCGCCTCGATGGCGGTGCATCCGGTCTCGGGCTGCTCATCGGCTTCACGTTCCTGCCGGTGCTGCTGTTCGGGCTGTGGGGCGGCGTGCTGGCCGATCGGCTGAACCGGCGCAAGATCCTGCTCGCCGTGCAGTGCTGGATGGCCACCGTCGCCCTCGTCCAGGCCGTCCTCGTGCTCACGGGCGTCGTGCAGCTGTGGATGGTCTTCCTCCTGGCCTTTGCCATGGGTACGGGCACCGCCATCGAGATGCCCACCCGCCAGGCGTTCGTCGGCGAGCTCGTCGGTCCCGAGCTGCTGCCCAACGCGGTGGCCCTGAACAGTGCGACGTTCAACGGCGGCCGTGTCTTCGGCCCGGCGCTCGGCGGCCTCCTCGTGCTGGTCGTCGGGACCGGTTGGTGCTTCGCCATCAACGCCGTGTCGTTCTCCGCCGTGGTCATCGGCCTGCTGGCCATGCGCGTCAGCGAGCTGCGCCCCGTGGCGCGCCCGCCGCGGGCTCGGGGTCAGATCCGCGAGGGCCTCCGCTACGCCTGGGCGGCACCGCCGCTTCGGTCGACGCTCGTGCTGGTGGCCATCGTCGGGACGTTCACCCTGAACTGGACGGTGGTGCTGCCCCTGCTGGCCAAGGAGACCTTCGGGGGCGACGCCGGGCTGGTAGGGCTGTTCTCGGCCATCCTCGGCGTCGGAGCCCTGGTCGCGTCGTTCGTGGTCGCCCGGGCGACCGCCCCCACCCGGCGCCGCCTCGTCGTGGCCGCCACCGGGCTGGGCGTGGCCGAGCTGCTGCTGGCACTGGCACCAGGGCTCGGCTTCGCGGTCGTCGCGCTGGCGCTCACCGGGTTCACCTTCATGGCCGTCATGCTCACCGCCAACTCCACCTTGCAGCTGAACTCCGAGCCGATGCGGCGGGGTCGGGTCATGGCCCTGTACACGTTGCTGTTCGCGGGCAGCACCCCCATCGGCGGTCCCCTCGTCGGCTGGATCTGCGAGCACCTCGGGCCCCGCTGGGGTGTCGCCATCGGCGGCCTGGCGGCGC
>CAZTVJ010000155.1:0-3888 GCA_964616935.1 uncultured Acidimicrobiales bacterium
CGCATCGGCCGTCGGGAACGCCTCGTAGGCGAGCGACTCGGCGTGGCCGAGGCGCCGCCACAGCTCTTCGGCAACGTGGGGGGTGAGCGGGGCGAGCATCAGGGCCAACGGCTCGGCCACCTCGCGCGGCGTCCCCGTCTCGGCGGCGACCTGGGTGAGCCGATTGTTGAGCTCGATGAGCTTCGCGATGGCCGTGTTGAACCGCAGCCCTTCCATGTCGGTGCGCACCCCGGCGATGGTGCGGTGCAGCAGGCGGCGGGTCTCGTCGTCCGCGCCGCCGTCGTGCACGCGCAGCGATCCGGTGTCCTCGTCGATCAGGTTGCGCCACAGGCGCTGCAGGAACCGGTACATGCCGACCACCGCGCGCGTCTCCCACGGACGCGACACGTCGAGCGGCCCCATGGCCATCTCGTAGAGCCGCATCGTGTCCGCGCCGTACTCGTCGTAGAGCTCGTCGGGGCTGACGGCGTTCTTCAGGCTCTTGCCCATCTTGCCCCACTGCCTCGTGACCTCGGCGCCTTCGAACAGGTAGGTGCCATCGGTCTCGACGATGTCGCCCGCCTCGACGTGCAACCCGCGGGCGTCGGTGTAGGCGGCCGCCAGGATGTAGCCCTGGTTGTAGAGCCGCCGGAACGGCTCGCAGCTCGTCAGGTGGCCGAGGTCGAACAGCACCTTGTGCCAGAAGCGCGCATACAGCAGGTGCAGCACGGCATGCTCGACGCCGCCGACGTAGAGGTCGACGCCACCGGTGTCGCCTTCGAACTGCGGACCCATCCAGTACTGCTCGACCAGCGGGTCCACGAAGGCGTCCTCGTTCGTGGGGTCCAGGTAGCGCAGCTCGTACCAGCACGAGCCGGCCCACTGCGGCATGGTGTTGAGCTCTCGCTGGTAGCGACGCGAGCCGTCGCCCAGGTCCAGCTCGACCGACGCCCACGACTCGACCCGCCCGAGGGGCGGCGCCGGCTCGCTCGCCGCGTCGTCGGGGTCGTAGCTGCGAGGCGAGTAGTCGTCGATGTCGGGCAGCTCGACGGGCAGCATCGAGTCCGGCAGGGCGATGGGGAGGCCGGTCTCGTCGTACACGATCGGGAAGGGCTCGCCCCAGTAGCGCTGGCGGCTGAACAGCCAGTCCCGCAGCTTGTAGGTGACGGTCCCGGCGCCGTGGCCCTCCTTGGCCAGCCAGTCGATCGTGGCCCGCTTGGCCTCCGCGATGCCGAGCCCGTCGAGGAAGCCGCTGGCCATCGCCGGGCCCTCGCCCGCGTAGGCCTGGCCGTCCCAATCCGGCGGTGGTTCGACCGTGCGCACGATCGCGAGGCCGTAACGCTCGGCGAAGTCCCAGTCCCGCTGGTCCTGCCCCGGCACCGCCATGATGGCGCCGGTGCCGTAGCCCATCAGCACGTAGTCGGCGACGAAGACGGGGATGGGCGCGCCGGTGGCAGGGTTCGTGGCGTAGGCCCCGACGAACACGCCGGTCTTGTCTCGGCTGTCGGCCTGGCGCTCGAAGTCCGTCTTGGCTGCGGTGGTGCTGCAGTAGTGATCGATGGCCTCGCGGGGTGTCGCCGCACCACCGGTCCACGTCGCCGGGGTGCCGTCGGGCCACGCCGCCGGGGCCAGCACGTCGACGAGGTGGTGCTCGGGCGCCAGCACCATGAAGGTGGCGCCGAACAGGGTGTCCGGGCGGGTGGTGAACACGGTGATGGTGGCCGAGGATCCGTCGGCCGCTGGTGCCGCGAAGTCGACGCGGGCACCCTCGGACCGGCCGATCCAGTTGCGCTGCATCAGCTTGATGGGCTCGGGCCAGTCGAGGCGGTCGAGGTCGGCGATGCGACGATCGGCGTAGGCCGTGATGCGCAGCATCCACTGCTTCAGGTTGCGCTTGAACACGGGGAAGTTGCCGCGGTCGGAGCGGCCGTCGGCGGTGACCTCCTCGTTGGCGAGGACGGTGCCCAGGTCCGGGCACCAGTTCACCGGGGCCTCCGACAGGTAGGCGAGACGATGGTCGTCGACCAGCCGGCGGCGCTCGACGGACGTCAGTGCCGACCAGAGCCGGCCGTCCGGTGTGGCGCGCGCGCCGGACTCGTACTCCGCCACCAGCTCGGTGATCGGCCTGGCGCGGTCGGCCTCGTCGTCGTACCAGGAGTTGAAGATCTGCACGAAGATCCACTGCGTCCACCGGTAGAACGCGACATCGGTCGTGGCCACGCTGCGCCGGGCGTCATGGGCCAGCCCCAGGCGGCGAAGCTGGCGGCGGTAGGTCGCGATGTTCTGCTCGGTGTTGGTGCGGGGGTGCTGGCCGGTCTGCACGGCGTGCTGCTCGGCGGGCAGGCCGAAGGCGTCGAACCCCATGGCGTGCAGCACGTTGCGGCCCGCCATGCGCTGGTAGCGACCGAAGACGTCCGTGCCGATGAACCCGAGCGGATGCCCGACGTGCAGGCCGGTGCCCGAGGGATAGGGGAACATGTCGAGCACGTAGAGCTTGGGCCGCGCGGCCACGGCCTGGGGATCGGCGAGGGGACCGGCGGGGTTGGGCGCCTCGAAGGTGCCCTCGCGCTCCCAGGTGTCCTGCCAGCGGGCCTCGATGTCGGCAGCCAACGCGGCGGTGTAGCGGAACGGCGGTGCCTCGTCTGCGGCCATGGGGAGAACGTAGTGTTTGGTCAGTTCCGCCCCGCATCGCAATCGCCGAGCCGAAAGCCACCCGCGCCCGATGACCGTCACGACTCCGATCGCCCCCATCCCGATCACGGCGCGCCTGGAGCATGCCGTCACCCGGCCGGGCGGAGGGGTCACGTTCGTCACCCATCACGAGCGGCTGCGAGTGTCGTGGGCCCAGCTGCACGACGAGGCCAGGGTGGTCGGCGCGACGCTCCAGGCGCGGGGCATCGAGCCGGGCGATCACGTCGCCATCCTGTCGCCGACGACGCGCGGCCTGGTCACCGCCATCCAGGCCTGCTGGCTGGTCGGCGCGGCGTCGATGGTGCTGCCGCTGCCGATGCGCATGGGCTCGCTGGAGGAGTTCGTCAACGGCACCCGCGCCCGGGTCCGCCACGGCGACGCCAAGCTGCTGCTGATCGACGAGCAGCTCGCCCCCTTCTACGAGGCCCAGCCCGGTGACCCGCCCCTCGCCCTCCTCGACGAGGTGCTCCCCGGCCCGAACAGCCCGAGCGCCGATCGGATTGAGGTGCCTGCGCCCGATCCCGAGCGCCTCGTCATCCTGCAGTACACGAGCGGTTCGACCTCCGAGCCGAAGGGCGTGATGCTGCCCGACCGGGTGCTCGGCGCCAACCTCGACGCCATCGCCACGGCGGCCGACATCGATCCCGATGTCGACGTCGCCATCTCGTGGCTGCCGCTCTACCACGACATGGGACTGGTCGGGCTCCTGACGCTGCCGATGACGTGTGGCGCGGACCTCGTGCAGGCCGCGCCTCAGGACTTCCTCGCCCACCCCGGCAACTGGATGCAGTGGATCTCCGACTTCGGCGGGACCGCGACGGCGGGGCCGAACTTCTCCTGGGTGCTGGCCACGAGGGCCCTGAAGCGCATGCACGGCATCGACCTGTCGAGCATGCGCATCGCCCTGAACGGGGCCGAACCGGTGGATCCCGACGCGGTGGAGGCCTTCGTGGCCGAAGCGTCGAAGCACGGGTTCCGGCCCGGCGCGGTGTTCCCCGCGTTCGGCATGGCCGAGCTGGCCATCGGCGGTTCCTTCCCTCCACCCATGCGAGGCCTGGTGTTCGACTCGGTCGACGCCGAGACGTTGGAGCAGCACCAGCTGGCCAAGGCCATCGACCCCTCGACACCGGGAGCGCGCCACCTGGCATTGCTCGGCCGGCCGGTGCCCGGGCTCGAGATGCGCATCGTCGACCGGAAGGACGCCGAGGTGCTCGCCGA
>CAZTVJ010000156.1:0-1583 GCA_964616935.1 uncultured Acidimicrobiales bacterium
AGGATCCAGAGCTGTCGCGGCCCACGACCTGCCCATCACCACCCTCGTCGCACACCACCGCCCATCGATCCCTTCCCTCGACGCGAGTTCCGCTGATCGAGGAGCGGCGGCCACTCCACACCATCGCCCCGCCCGGGGCTGCAGCACGACGGACTTCGCGGTGGCGCACCCCCCGCGGGGCGATCCTGTACGGCCGATGGGAGGCAGGCGTAGCGTCGCACGCATGGCGACCTTCCCGATCCACACCGGATCAACGGGTGACGACGTCCGCCGCATGCAGCGAGCCCTCGTGCGCTGGCGGGCCTACTACTCGCTCATGGGCCACCCGCCGATGACCCTGCCTCGCGTGGACGGCGTGTTCGGGCCGGTCACCGAGGCGGCAGTGCGCGTCTTCCAGGCCTACATGAACGACGAGGGCGGGATCCCGATGCCCGTCGACGGGATCGTGGGGCCACTCACGTGGGGGGCGTTCCCGTACACAAGGAGGCGACCCCCACGGTGCGCCTCAACAGCACCGGCCCGGTCGTGCTCGCGCTCCAGCGCGTGCTCCAGAGTGGCCCCGTCGACGACGGACCGTTCTACGGGGCGACCCTCGACGGTGTGTTCGGGCCGGTCACCGATGCGGCCGTGCGCGCCTACCAGACGAGTCGCGGGCTCACCGTCGACGGCATCGCCGGGGAGCGAACGTGGCTGGCACCAGCCAGCGCCCCCGGGCCGGCGCTCGACGCTGCCGCCGGCCTCACCTGAGCCAGGGCCGGCCGAAAGGCGTTCGCGCACGGGCAGGCCGTACTCGCCACGTGCCCTTTGGGCACCCCCGACGCGGTGTTGCTCACCTCATGGCGTGTGCCGCCCACCATTGAGCATGATCGTCATGCCGGTTGACGTCGTCCGACCCCGCCCAGCCAAGCCAGACGATCCACGCAGCGTCGAGCGGCGGGCCGCCGGTCCTGAGGGGAGCGCCGAGGCCGCCGTCCTCGGCGCGGTGCCGCCAGGCACACACCCGCTCATGGGAACGGTCCCGGGCGTTCAGACTCGCAACCGATCGGCAGCTGTGCGCTGCTCGTTCGGGCGTGGTTCGTGTCGGAGTGAAGCTTCGCAGAGACAGGTTCCTCGGCTCGACGTTGGACAAGCCCGACAGGCGATCACATCTGCCCTTGGCCCGGGCCGGCGATTCAGCTGCGGTCGGCAAGGAGCGTGATGATCTCGCTCTCAACGTCGACGCCAGCGGCAGCCTTGATGAGCAGATCCGCGAGCGCTCGGTCGTCGCTGGGAAGCAAGGCCCGGCCGTCCAAGCCGTTGTGGTCCAACAGCCAGCGCGCCAGGAGCAGCGCGGTGCGCTTGTTGCCCTCGGCGAAGCCCTGTGCGCGAGCTACCCGAAACGCGAGGACGCCAGCAGCCCTGATCGGCTCGTCGAGTTCACCGATCGAATCAAGCGCCCGCTCCACCCGCACGACGTCATCTGGCTCGTCGAACCACTCGTCGCGTTCCCGCACGGCTCGATTGATGGCAACGGCCAGCGCAAGGGTGGGGCGCCTCAATGCTCTCGCAGATAGGCGAGAAGCTCTCGGTACTCGACGAGGCGC
>CAZTVJ010000157.1:0-13341 GCA_964616935.1 uncultured Acidimicrobiales bacterium
GGTCGAGCAGGTCGATGCCGTCGTCGAGGGTCTGCACGCCGTGCACGAGCGGCAGGTCGATGCCCGGCAGGGGAGGGCGCACGGGCACCCCGCCGGTACCGATGAGGAGCTGGTCGAAGGCCTCGCGGTACGTACGCTCGCGTTCCAGGTCACGCACCTCCACCTGCCGCTCATCGAGATGGATGGCCACGACCTCCTGGCGCATCCGCACATCGATGCCATCGGCCCGGAACCGCTCGGGCGTCCGCGCGACGAGCCGGTCGACCCCGTCGACCTCTCCCCCGACCAGGTACGGGATGCCGCAGGCCGAGTAGCTCGTCCACCGCCCACGCTCGAACGCGATCACCTCGAGATCAGGCTTGCCCTTGCGAGCTTGCGAGATGGCCGCCATGCCCCCGGCGTCCCCGCCCACGACCACGAGTCGTTCCGCCACGGCGGCGAGGCTACGTGCTGGCCGGCGGCACGCCGCCCGGCGCGAGCAGCTCGGCGGCCCGACGGAAGAACTCGCTGCGGGCCAGCACCTGAGTGCACCCCGCTCGCCGGGCGTCGTCCAGCAGCCCACGGTCGACGTGGGAGCCGAAGCCGATCACCGTGGTGCCGTCGGGCAGCGCGGCGAGGGCCGGGAGGACGCCAGGTCGAGCGAGGTCGACCACCAACAGCCGGGCCTCGGACGCGAGCCCCGCCAGGTCGGCCGGTGACCGCACGAACTCGACGACGTCGGGCGTGGCGGCAGCCGTGATCTTCGAGCGATCCATGAGGTCCGGGACGTGAGCGACGATCATCGGCGGCCTTCGAGCCGGCGACGATCGAGGACGGTCTTGGCCTTCCAGACGCCCCAGACCAGCCCGGGCTCGTGCAGCGACTCGTCCACGTCCCGCCACGTGGCCGGGGACAGGTCGTAGAGGTCGTCGGGGAAGGCTCGCTCGGCGAAGTCGTCGCGCACAACGGGCGGCACCCCTGCCGCCTCCAGCACGGTGGTCGGGTAGCGCACGGCAGCCCGCAGCACCGCGAGCGGGTTGGTGTGCTGGTCGTCGACGTCCCTCCCGAGCAGATCCCTGAGCCGGCCGCCCACCTCGGCCCGGGCTTGCTCGCCCGCCGCGGCTGCTGCCTCGCTGACCTCGGCCGGCACGCCACCCTGGTAGGCGAGCATGATCCGGGCCACCGACCGCTGCACCCAGCCGGGCAGCGCGGCCTCAACGCCATCGGCCAGCTCGGCGGCACAGCCCTCCAGCCCGGTCACCATCAGATGGCTCGCCCCTCGCCCTCCCAGTACGGGTCACGCAGGAGCCGCTTGTACAGCTTGCCGGTCGGATGGCGCGGCAGCTCTGCTTCGACGTCGACCGAGCGGGGCACCTTGTACCCAGCGAGCTTCGTCCGGCACATCGCCAGCACGTCCTCGACGAGCTCGGGCGACGCTTCGTACCCCTCGTTCAGCTCGATCGCTGCCTTCACCTCCTCGCCGAACTCCTCGTTCGGCACTCCGAAGACCGCGGCATCGCGCACCGCCGAGTGCATCACCAGGACACCCTCGATCTCGGCCGGGTAGATGTTCACCCCACCCGAGATGATCATGTCGATCTTGCGATCGGACATGTACAGGAAACCCTCGTCGTCGACGTAGCCGATGTCGCCCATGGTGAACACGGCCGGCTCCCGATGGGCCTTGGCCGTCTTGTCGGGATCGCCGTGGTACTCGAAGTCGAGACCCATCAGGTTCTTGATCCAGATGGTGCCGGCCTGACCGGTCGGCTGCTCGACACCGTCGTCGTCGAGGATCGTGACCTCGGACGTGGCTCCAGGCTTGCCGACCGTGCCGGGGTGGGCCAGCCACTCCTCGCTCGACGCCAGGCTGACGACGCCGCCTTCGGTGGCGCCGTAGTACTCGTAGATCTTGGGCCCCCACCACTCGATCATCTGGCGCTTGACCTCGGGTGGGCAGGGCGCCGCACCGTGCCACGCGAGCTCCAGTGAGCCACCGTCGAACGAGCGCTTCACGTCGTCCGGCAGCTTCAGCAGCCGGATCATCTGCGTGGGAACCAGGTGGGTGTTGGTGACGCCGTGGTCGTCGATGATGCGCAACGCCTCGGCCGCGTCGAACTTGTGGCGCATCACCACACCCGAGCCGTTGAACATCGGCAAGATGGTGAAGGCCCACTGCGCAGAGTGGTAGACGGGGCCGTTGAGGTAGCTGAGCCCGTTGGCCGGCGAGTGCATCGACTGGCTGAACCCGGCGCCGTACAGCTTCAGGATGTCGACGGGCAGCGCCGCGCTGAGCATGCCGTTGCGCACCCCCTTGGGCCGGCCCGTGGTGCCCGACGTGTAGAACATCGGGCCGCCGAGGGCTTGGTCGGCTGGCTCGTCGGACGCCGCGTCGGCCAGCACGCCCTCGTAGGGGAGGAAGAAGGCGATGTCTCCCCCGATGGCGATCCGCGCGTCCAGCGCGTGCTGCTCGGCTGCGGCCTGCGCCACGTCGGCGAAGGCAGCGTCGGCCAGGAGCACCTTGGCGCCGCTGTTGTCGAGCACGTAGGCGACCTCGTCGGTGACCCAGTGCCAGTTCACCGGCACGACCAGGATGCCCATGTGGCTGGCGGCCAGGAACACCTCGTAGTACTCGCGTCGGTTGCCGACGAGCGCGGCGATGGTGTCGCCATGGGCGACGCCCGCCGCCCGCAACCCGTTGATCAAGCGGTTCACCCGCTCGGCCAGCTCCGCCCACGTCGTCGTTCCTCGCTCATCGATCAGCGCGGGGACGTCCGGACGGGCCTCGGCGATCTCGGTGATGAGCTGTGCCATGGGCCGAACCTACCGGCCGTCGCTACCGTCACCGCCACCCGCGCGATCGCACGGTTCGGGTCGCCGAGGCTGACCGGGCCATGCTGGCGGGATGCGACCGGAACGCATCGAACCAGGACGGGGCCAAGAGAGCGTGTGGGACTACCCCCGGCCTCCCGCCATCGAACCGACGCAGCGACGCGTCCGCGTCGTCCACGGTGGCGTGGTCATAGCCGACACTCGCCGGGCCATCCGGATCCTCGAGACCAGCCAGCCTCCGGCCTTCTACCTGCCACCGGCGGACGTCGCCATGGAGCACCTCTTCCGCACTCGGGCCCGCACGTTCTGCGAGTGGAAGGGTGCCGCCAGCTACTGGGCCGTGCAGGTGGGCGAGGACGTGGTGGTGGACGCCGCGTGGAGCTACGAGTCACCCAACACGCGCTTTGCCGCGATCACCCACCACCTCGCCTTCTACGCGCAGAAGCTCGATGAGTGCTGGGTCGACGACGAGCAGGTCGAGCCGAACCCTGGCTCGTTCTACGGAGGGTGGATCACGTCCCACGTCGTCGGTCCGTTCAAGGGCGCAGCCGGAACGCTCGGCTGGTAGCGACCTACCCCAGCGAGCGGTTGAGGTTGCCGGACCGGAGGCCCTCGAGATCGAGCGTCACGTAGGCGTACCCGGCCGAGAGCACCGCCTCGACGACCTGCTCACGAAGGCCCAGCACGCGAACGAGGTCGGCCACGGGCACCTCGAGGCGGGCGACATCGCCGTAGTGGCGCACGCGCAGCTCGGCCAGGCCTAGCCGCCGGAGTCGCGCCTCAGCGCGCTCGACCTGGCCCAGGACGCCCAGCGTGACCGGCGTGCCGTACGGGACGCGAGAGGACAGGCAGGCAGCAGCCGGCTTGTCCCAAGTGCGCAGCCCCAGCTCGCGGCTCCAGCGGCGGACGTCAGCCTTGTGGAAGCTGGCGTCCACCAGGGGGAAGCGGGCCCCGCGCCCCGCTGCGGCCGCCTGGCCGGGCCGGTGATCACCCAGGTCGTCCAGGTTCACGCCCAGCACGACCGTGGCGTCCCGCTCCTCAGCCAACGGCCCGAGCGCAGCCATCAGCGCGGACTTGCAGTGGTGGCAACGAAGCCCGTCATTGGCGATGTAGGCCGCGTCGTCGAGCTCGGTGGTGACCACGGTGTGCCAATCCAGGCCCCACTCAGCGGCCAAAGCGCGACAGTCGTCCAGCTCGTCGCCGGCCAGCGACGCCGAGACGGCGGTGACCGCAATCGCCGCCGAAGGGCCGAGTGTGTCGTGGGCGACCCAGGCCAAGAAGGCGGAGTCAGCCCCGCCGCTGAAGGCGACGACGACGCGTCCGAGCGCCTTCAGCCCGGCGCGCAGGGCCTCCAGGTCAGCGGGTTGCTCAGGCATCGACGACCTCCAGCCGGATGCGCTTGTTCCCCTTGCCCTTGCTCTCGGTCTTGACCACGCGGATGCGTCCCACCTCGCCCGTCGTGCGGACATGGGTGCCCCCGTCGGCCTGCTTGTCGAGGCCGACGATGTCGACCACGCGGATCTCGGTGACCGACTCCGGGATGAGGCTGACCTTGGTGCGGATGAGGTCCTCGTCCTGCACGGCCACTCCTCGCGGGAGGAAGTCGACCATCACGCCTCGGTCCGCCTCGAGCTCAGCGTTCACGAGCTCCTCGATGCGGGGGCCGAAGCCCTCGGGCAGCGGATCGAACTCGAAGTCCATCCGCGCCGAGAGTGGCTCCATGTTTCCGCCGGTCACAGGGACTCGCCACTCGTTCCAGATGACACCACAAAGGACGTGCAGGGCGGTGTGGGTGCGCATGAGCGCGTGGCGCCGCTCCCAATCAACACGACCGTGCACCGTCGAGCCGATCGCCGGCAGCGTGGCGTCCTCCGGTACGGCATGCCAGACGAGCTCGCCCTCCTTGCGGACGTCGAGGACCCCGAGGCCGGCCAGCTCGCCCCCGTCGTGGGGTTGGCCCCCGCCGGTCGGGTAGAACGCCGTCCGGTCGAGCGCCAGCACCCCGGGCCCGGTGTCGATGACGACGGCGTCGAAATCGATGAGGTAGGCGTCGCGCAGGTAGAGCAGCTCGGTGACCATCGCCCGATTCTGCCTGGTCCCGCGCGCCGCGGCCCGCCGCGCCGCGACCAACCGTATGCTCAGCCCGTGCCGCGCCCCCGACCCGCCGCCCTCGGCGCGCTGGCGTCGTTGGCCGCCATCGCCATCGGCTGCACGACGAGCGGCGGCACGTCCCTGTCGGCGAACCGCTCCACCATCCCGAGCTCGACCACGACGGCCGCGCCGCGCGGCAACGTCGACGGTGCCCTGCGCATCGGGGCGCTGCTGCCCTTCACCGGGGAGGGTGCCTCGATCGGCGCATCGCTGCTCGCCGGGGTCGAGCTGGCCATCGACCAGATCAACCGGGCGGGCGGGGTCAACCGTCAGCCGGTCGTGCTCGTGAAGGCCGACGACGGCAGCGAACCGACGACGGCAGCCGTGGCGTTGGAGCGGCTCGTGCAGCAAGATCGCGTGGACGCGATCATCGGCCCGGCCTCCACCCGCGTCACCCGGTCGCTGCTCGAGCCGATCACCGACGCAGGCGTGCTCGCCTGCTCGCCGACGAACACGGCGATCAGCATCTCGGAGTTCCCTGACGACGACTACTACTTCAGGACCGCCCCACCAGACTCGCTCCAAGCGGTGGCCCTCGGCCGGGCCATCGCCGAGACCGGTCGCCGTTCCACCGCCATCCTCTACGTCGACGACGAGTACGGCCAGAGCGTCGCGGATGCCTTGGCGACCGAGCTGCGCCGCCAGGGCAGCGAGGTCGTGGCCAACGTTGCCATCGATCCGACGGCACCCGACTTCCAGGCACTCCTCCTCGGCGTGCTCGACCAGGATCCGGCCGCCATCGCCTACGCCGGCGTCCCCGATCCGGGGGTGCGGATCATCTCGACCCTGCGAGAGCTGGGCGTGCGGCCCGAAAGGGTCCCGATCTTCGTGAGCGACGGCATGCGGGTCCCCGACCTGCCGGCCAGGGTGAGTGCCATCGAGCCCGGCGCCGTCGCCGGCGTCCTGGGCACCTCGATGGCACCGGAGCTGAGCAGCAACGGATGGTTCCGCGATGCGCTGGCCGCCTTCGACGCCAAGGCCGCCAACGTCTACGCCGCCTACGCCTACGACTGCACGAACCTGATCGCACTCGCGGCCCAGTCCATCGCATCGGATGATCCCGCCGCGCTGCGCACCGCGATGCTCGACGTCAGCAAGGGCGGCTCGCCCTGCCGTGACTTCCCGACCTGCGCCGAGCTGTTGAACGAGGGCCGGATCATCGACCTCGACGGCGCCTCGGGACCGATCGAGTTCCAACCCAACGGCGATCCCGAGTGGGGCACGTTCGACCTCTTCCGCTTCGACGAGGCCGGCCGCGAGATGGCGGAGCGGCAGATTCCGGTCCGCGCCGGCTGAACGGTCGGCACCGGCACCCGGGCCAACTCAGCGGCCGGCGACCAGCTCCTCCACCGGCGTCACCATCCCGGTGTAGAAGGCACCGAACTCGGCGTAGAGGGCCGAGGCACGGTCATAGCGCATCGTGTAGACGACCTCCTTCAGGTCATCCGGGTGGACGCCGAACAGCGTCACCCCCCACTCGTAGTCGTCGAGCCCGGTCGAGCCGGTGATCACTTGCAGCACGCGCCCAGCGAAGGTGCGGCCGGAGCGGCCGTGGTCCTTCATCAGCTCCTCGCGCTCGTCGTACGGCAGCGTGTACCAGTTCTGGTCCGGTTCACGTCGCTTGGTCATGGGGTAGAAGCAAAAGGCCGGCTTCCCCTCGGGCGGCAGCGACGGGTAGAGCCGGGGCTGTTGCATCTCGGCCGGCATTCCCTTCGCGTACTCGCTGACCTCGGTGAGCGAGACGTAGGAGTCGACGACATCGAGCCCTGCGGACTGGATGGCCGACTGGAAGCGGCGCAGCTCGCGGAGGTCCGGGCCGAGCGCCATGAAGGCCATGTCGGCCTTGTGGCCGAGCATGGAGGCGGCCACCACCTGGTGCTGCGCGGCCTCGCAGTCCTTGACCGCCGCCACCACCGCCTCGCCGTCGAGCAGCGGGGTGGGCTTGCAGAACAGGTGCAGCACCCCCCAGCCGTTGATGGGGCTGACAGGTTCGGTCATGCGGTCCCCTTGCCGTGGTGGCCATTGCCCTGCGGTGGCACCGGAGGCGCCCACGGCGCGTGCCCGTTCCCCGAGAGATGACCGACGTGTTCGAGCTCGGGCAGCGGGGTGAGGATCACGGCATGCTCGGCGTGCGCCTCGGCCGCCGCTAGGTGGTACGCCTCGTACGACAGCAGGAAGTCGTCGGTCTGGTACGGCCGCCCATCGACCTTGGGGCCGACGTCGCCTTCGAAGATGGCGGTGATGTCCTCGCCCGTGATGGTCTGGTGGACCTCGAGGGCGTGGGCGACCGCGAACACGTAACGCCGGTTGGCCTCGAGCAACTGGCGAGCCTGCTCGGTGAGCTCCTCCAGACGCGCTTCGACGTTGCGGCCGAGCTCGGTCTCCAGCGCATTGCGGTCGACGCCGTCTTCGGGCCGGGACGTGATGCCGTGGCGGCTCGCCTTCGTGGCCGAGTGCGAGGCCACCGTCGGGCCCATGCCCCAGAAGGCCTGCATCTCGATGAGCATCTGGGTGGCCGAGTGGAGGTCGCCACCGACGCCCGAGGAGTTGTCGCCCCGGAAGAGGAGCCGCTCTCCGGCCAGGGACGCCACGGACACGATGATGTCCACCTCGTACTCCGAGCGCCAGTGGGTGAACCGATCCTCCGGCGGGACCGACGAGACGAAGCCACCGGTGTCGCCGCGACGCTCGATCGTCGCCATGTCGATCATGTAGTGGCGGCGCAGGCGGTAGGCGGCCACGGCGTGGCACGCCTCGTGGATGGCCACCGCATGGCGCTCGCGCTCGACGTACTCGAAGCCCTCGGACGGCCCCAGGCGCAGGTTCTGACGCGCGCGAAGCAGGTCGGGCCAGGTGACGACATCGCGCTCCTCGCGCATGGCGACCAGCAGGCCCTCGTTCACCATGTCCTTGATGCTGGCGCCGGTGGCGTACGGCGTCATGAGCGCTATGCGCTCGAGGTTGTCGTCGGTCACCCCGTTGCGCACCTTGTCCAGGTAGCCGCGATAGGTGCGGATGCGGCCCGCCATGCTGGGATAGCCGACCTTGAAGCTGCGATCGATGCGGCCCGGACGCAACAGCGCCGGGTCGAGGGAGTCCGGCATGTTCGTCGCCATCATCACCAGGATGCGGTACTTGGGCGGCTCTTTCGGCTTCATGTTCAGGTATTGGCGCAGCTTCCGGTTGACGAAGCCGCGGGGCTTCTTCAGGCCGGACAGCTCGGTGAGGAGGGCCTGGAGCGTGCCCATGCCACCACCACCGCCGTTCATGCCCATGCCGCCCATCACGACGCGGTCGCGGATGCTGCGCGGCGCCTCGGCGTCGGTCGCGCTCTCCACCGGCAGCGCCCGGCGCACCAGCACCTGGCTGGCCTCGATGGACAGGTAGGAGATGCCGTTGCAGGTCCCCTCGCCGAAGCTGTGCGCGTGCTCGGATGCTCCAGATACGGGCGCGCCGCGGCTCCCTAGGGAGTCGGCTTCGTCGAAGAACACGATCACACCGCCGTACCGCAACGACAGCTTGCGGAGCTTGCGGAACAGCGACTTCACCTTCAGGATGCCGACGCCCATGAACATGGCCTGGAACGCACCGGGGTCGACGAACACGTAGGGCTTGCCCGTCTCGCCCGCGACGGCCTCGGCCATCAAGGTCTTGCCCGTGCCCGGTGGGCCCCAGAGCAAGATGCCGCTCGGCACATGACCGCCGCGGGCTTCGATCGTCTCCGGCTGCTCGAGCAGCTCGATGTTCTCCTTCACCTTGCCCAGCACGTGGTCCTGGCCCCAGACATCGTCGTAGCGGGTCTTCACCTCGTCGGGCATGTACGTCTCGACGCCGCCCCGGGACATGAACCAGAAGATGGCGATGAACTGGCTGATGGCGATGAACATCACGAAGAAGATCTGGAAGAACCACGGCATGCCACCGCTGCCGAACGGGTTGTTCCAGAGCCGGCTCGGTGCCTCGACGATGGCTTGGAGCGGCGTGACCCCCCACAGCCCACCGAAGACGAAGGCCAGGATCGTGACCCAGACGACGATGCGGAACAGGCGGTTGATGCGATAGCGCGGCCACGGCCGCATGCGGTCGACCCGGCGGTTCCAGGCGCCCCAGACGTGGTTCTGCCAGAACATGAAGTACGCCGAGGACCGCTCCCCGAGGTAGTTGTGCACCTGGCGGACGAGCTCCACACCGAAGAGCAGCGCGATCCACCACTTGGACCGCAGCTCGTCCCGGAAGGCATCGCCCCACGTCATGATCGGGATGTCGGCCTTCTTCAGCGACGTGAAGAACAGCAGGATCACCGTGAGCAGCACGAGGATCTTGATGCGGTCCCAGAACATCAGCTTGCGGCGGGTCTTCGGCTCCCGGTCGTCGGGTAGCGGCTCGTGCACCGCCACGACCGGGAGTACATCGCTGGGCTGGATGCTCACGGGTTCACCTGCCACGAGTCGACGATGTCGGAGATCTGGCCTTGTGCTTGCTTGAAGCAGGCCGACGAGCACTTCACCTCGAAGAGGTAGAGCCGCCGCGCTGCGACGTCGATCATCGAGGTCTGATCGAACGTGGTCCACGTCCCTGGGTCGATCTGGCGGTTGTAGATCACGCGGCTCCCGACCAGGCCGTCCCGTGGTGCCACGTCCTGGTACGAGATCAGCTCGATCTCGTTCTGGAGCGGCTCGGGCGGTTGCACGGGGTCGACGCCCCCGGCAAGGTAGGAGCGCGCTGCGGCGACCGACAGGCCCTCGGCATCGCTGAAGCTGACGGGGATGACCATGGCCCGCCCGACCACCTCTGCCGGCGCCGCGTCATCGATGTGCCCGGGATCCGGATCGGCTGCGTCGTCGAACACCACCTGCCACGGTGAGCCGTAGCCGGGGATGACTCGCGCCGGTCGATCACTCGGCTGGAACTGCACCCGGAACACGTCCACGTCCGCCGGCAGCCGGAAGAACGTCTTCTCCGTTGCGTTGCTCACATACCGGTAGTCCGACCCGCAGGCGGCGATGGTGAGCGCAGCGGCCGTCACCAGCGGGAGCACCACCAGGCGCGAGCGGCGGAACATGCGCAATTATCGTTCCTGCGAGGGTGCTTGGACCAGGTCGGGAGCGGATTTCCTCGGCCGCTCTCCGCGGACTCATGTCGGCGCGTACACGTTCAGGCGGTCCTCACGTGCGAAACCGGCGAGGAGAAGGCCTGCGGAACGAGCAGCCTCGACGGCGAGTGAGGATGGCGCGCTCACCGCGACGACGGCCGAGAAACCGGCCGCCCACGCCTTCTGGACGATCTCGAAGCTGGCCCGACCGCTCACGAACAAGCCGAGCTGGGTGGCCGGGAGGAGCCCGTCCAGCAGCAACCGACCCACCACCTTGTCGACGGCGTTGTGACGGCCGACGTCCTCGCGGATGACCAAGGGCGTGCCCGCCCTGTCGAACGCCGCGGCGGCGTGGACCCCGCCCGTGAGGTTGAACAGCTCCTGAGCTCCCCGCACCTGTTCGGGCACCTTGGCCAGGACGTCCAGATCGAACGATGCCGTGAGCGCCAGGGGCTCGAGTCTCTGCTCGAGGTCGGCCAGGCTGGCGGACCCGCACAGCCCGCACGAGGACGTGGTGGTGGTGAGACGAGGCGTCGGCACGGGGGCGAGGCCACCGGTATCGACGGTGACCACGTTGAAGCCGGTGTCGGCCGCGGAGCCGGTGGCGCAGTAGCGGACGCCGGTGACCACCGCGCCGCCGAGCAGCCCGTCGGTGAGGCAGAAGCCTGCCGCCAGCTCGAAGTCGTGGCCCGGCGTACGCATCGTGGTGGTCACCAGCGCGCCGTCGAGGTGCAGCTCCATCGGCTCTTCGACGATGAGCTCGTCGGGGAGGCGTTGCGTGGCAAGCCCGTCCCACTTTCGGACGAGCATCGTGGCCGTGCGCCCCCGTGACCGTTTCACTGGCGGTGCAGCTCGGCGTCGAGGTGGTGCGTGAGGGGCTGACCCAACGCGGCCATCGCCACCCGATACCGGAGCAGGTCACCCTCGACGTGGATCCTGCGCTCGACGGCAGTCACCTGCTTGGCCGTAGCCGTCAGGCCGATCGAGGTGGAGCTCAACTCGACCAGGGTCCCCTCGACCTGGCCCTGTTGCACCTCCACGATCCCCGTCGGATGGGCGACGACCACCTCGACTCGCCCGGGGATCGGGTGGCGCCAGTAGCCCACTTCGGCGTGGAGGGGCCGCCCGTCATCCGCGGCGGTCGTGCGCTGTGCGTAGGCCAGGAACGGCTTGCCGACGTGGCCGAAGGTGATCGTTTCCTCGTAGTCGAACGACTCGATCGTGGGGTACTCGCCGTGGCCCCGGCCCTGCCACGTGCCGAGGAGGAACCCGAGGACCGCGATGTCGGGATGGAGGGACGCTGGAACGGTCATCGTGATCGGAGCGTACCGTCGGGGCTCCTGCGGCCGGACGACCTCGATCTCTGCCGGTCCGCACTTCGAGACGCCCGTCTCAGCATGTGGGACGAATTCGGCCGAGCCGGCCCCGCGTGCTGTCGGGTGGCCATGACCGCATCATCGCCAACCACCCAGGTCAGGCCTCTTGCGTTCGGCCCCTCCGCCCCCACCGCACGTGTTCCGTGGCTCTGGGCCGGCGAATCGCCGGCGAATCGCCGGCCCCAGGGGAAGTGGAGGCGATGGGGAAGGTCGGCGCCATGGCCGAGCACGCGCAACGGCCCGGGACGAGTGCCCCGGGCCGTGCACCAAACGCTCAGACCGAGCGAGGCTCGATCAGAAGTCCTCCATGCCTCCGCCGGGCATGCCGCCCCCGGAGTCCTTCTCCGGCTTGTCCGCCACGACGGCCTCGGTGGTGAGGAACAGGGCCGCGATCGACGCGGCGTTCTGCAGTGCCGATCGGGTGACCTTGGCGGCGTCGATGACACCGATCTTCACCAGGTCCTCGTACTCGCCGGTGGCGGCGTTCAGGCCTTCGCCACCCGTGAGGTTGCGCACCCGCTCGACCGCCACGCCGCCTTCCATGCCGGCGTTCTCGGCGATCTGCTTCAGCGGTGCTTCCAGCGACTTGGCAACCAAGCGAGCGCCGGTGGCCTCGTCACCCGACAGGGTGGCAGCCCGCTCCAGCACGGCGGCCTGGCTGCGCAGCAGAGCTACGCCACCGCCGGGCACGACGCCTTCCTCGATGGCCGCCTTCGTCGTGGAGACGGCGTCCTCGATGCGGTGCTTCTTCTCCTTCAGCTCCACCTCGGTAGCGGCGCCAACCTTGAGCACGGCGACACCGCCGGACAGCTTCGCCAACCGCTCTTGCAGCTTCTCCCGGTCGTAGTCCGAGTCGGTGTTCTCGATCTCGGCCTTGATCTGGTTGATGCGACCCTTGATGTCGTCGTCGTCGCCAGCACCCTCGACGACCGTGGTCTCGTCCTTGGTGATGATGACCTTCTTGGCCGCGCCGAGCAGGTCGAGGGTGACCGTGTCGAGCTTGAGACCGACCTCCTCGGAGATGACCTGACCACCCGTGAGGATGGCCATGTCCTGCAGCATCGCCTTGCGGCGCTCGCCGAAGCCGGGGGCCTTGATGGCGGCGGACTTGAACGTGCCGCGGATCTTGTTGACCACGAGGGTGGCCAGCGCCTCGCCTTCGACGTCCTCGGCGATGATCACGAGCGGGCGACCCGTCTGCATGATCTTCTCGAGCACCGGCAACAGGTCGCGCACCGCGCTGATCTTCGAGCTCACGAGCAGCACGTAGGCATCGTCGAGGACGGCCTCCATGCGCTCGGGATCGGTGACGAAGTAGGGCGAGATGTAGCCCTTGTCGAAGCGCATGCCCTCGACCAGGTCCATGTCCATGCCGAAGGTCTGGCTCTCCTCGACGGTGATGACGCCGTCCTTGCCGACCTTGTCGATGGCCTCGGAGATCATCTGGCCGATCTCCTCGTCCGCCGACGAGATGGCGGCGACCTGGGCGATCTGCTCCTTCGAGTCGACCTCCTTGGCCAGACCCTTGATCGAGTCGACCGCGGCCTCGACGCCGGCCTCGATGCCCTTCTTCAAGCTCATCGGGTTGGCGCCGGCGGCCACGTTCCGCAGGCCCTCGTGCACCATGGCCCACGCCAGCACCGTGGCGGTGGTGGTGCCGTCACCAGCGACGTCGTCGGTCTTCTTCGCGACCTCCTTGACGAGCTCGGCCCCGATCTTCTCGTAGGGGTCCTCGAGGTCGATCTCCTTGGCGATCGACACGCCGTCGTTCGTGATGGTGGGGGCGCCCCACTTCTTGTCGAGCACCACGTTGCGGCCCTTCGGGCCGAGGGTGACGCGCACGGCGTCGGCGAGCTGGTTCATGCCCCGCTCGAGGGCCCGGCGAGCCTTCTCGTCGAACTCGATGATCTT
>CAZTVJ010000158.1:0-7682 GCA_964616935.1 uncultured Acidimicrobiales bacterium
TCGCGCTGGACCGACCGGTCGTGGCCGGGCAGTCGTGGGGAGGCAACGTGGTGCTGCAGCTGGCCCACGACCGGCCGGACCTGGTGCACGCCGCCGCGCTCGTGGACGGTGGGTGGATCCGCTTGCAGGACACCTTCGCCACCTGGGACGAGTGCGCGGAGCAGCTCCGCCCTCCGCCCCTGGCCGGCACGCCATTCAGCCGGATGCACGCCGCGATCCGGGTCGCCCATCCCGACTGGTCGGCCGAGGGCGTCGATGCGGCCTTGGCGAACTTCGAGGTGCTCGACGACGGCACCGTGCGGCCGTGGCTCACCCTCGAGCGTCACGTCGCCATCCTGCGCGACTTGTGGGATCACGATCCCCGCCTGCTCTATCCCGACGTGCAGGTGCCGGTGCTCGTCGTGCCGGCCGACAGCGGTGGTCAAGGCCAGGGGATGGCGGCCAAGCGCGCCGCGGTGGCCGAGGCGGTCGAGCTGCTCCCCTACGGCCGGCTGCGATGGTTCGGCCCGCCCGCCGATCACGACCTCCACGCCCAGTCCCCCGCCGAGCTGGCTGGCGTGCTCCTCGAGCTGGCTCCGTGACCGTTGCCCGCCTCCTCACGATCATGGGCTCGGGCGAGACCGCGCCGACGATGGTGAAGGTGCACCGCCAGCTCGTCGAGCGGGTGGGGGGCGGCCCGTCGGTGCTGCTCGACACGCCCTACGGGTTCCAGGAGAACGCCGAGGACATCTCGGACAAGGCCCAGGCCTACTTCGCGAAGAGCGTCGGCTTCCCCATCGACGTCGCGTCGTTCCGGTCGGCCGCCGTCGACGCGCTCACGGCCGACACCGCGATGTCCCGGGTGGCGGCGGCGCGCTACGTGTTCGCCGGGCCTGGCAGCCCCACCTACGCGCTGCGACAATGGGCCGGCTCGCCGCTTCCAGCCCTCTTGGCGGCAAAGCTGCGTGAGGGTGGTGCCGTCACCTTCGCCAGCGCGGCCGCCCTCACCCTCGGCGTGGCCACGGTCCCCGTCTACGAGATCTACAAGGCCGGTCTGCCACCCGAGTGGTTCGAGGGTCTCGACCTCCTCGGTGCCGCGACCGGGCTGCAGGCCGCGGTGATCCCGCACTACGACAACGCAGAGGGCGGCCACCACGACACGCGCTTCTGCTACCTCGGCGAGCGGCGCCTATCGGCGATGGAGCGCGAGCTGCCCGCCGGTGCGTTCGTCCTCGGGGTCGACGAGCACACGGGCCTCATCATCGACCTCGACGAACGGAGCGCAGCCGTCGTGGGGCTCGGGACCGTGACCGTGCGGGCCTCGGGGACCAGCACCGTCTTCCCCGCCGGAACGACGCTGACGTTCGACGCCCTCGGAGCAGCAGCCGAGGGCCGGCCGTCTGGTACGACCTCGCCGTCATCACAGCCGGGCGATCTCGTCGGCGCCGGGCCGTCCGCTCCCTCGGCCCCGACGCCGGGCGTGACCCCCCTGATGGCCGAGACCGCCCGGCTGCAGCAGTCGTTCGACGAGGCGCTCGCCGCTCGCGACGTCCCCGGTGCGGTCACGGCCATCCTCGAGCTGGATCGACTCTTGGCCGACTGGTCCGGCGACACGACCCAGTCCGACGAGCCCGATCGCGTCCGGGCCGCGTTGCGGTCGATGATCGTCCGCCTCGGCGACGTGGCCGTTGCGGGGGCACGGGACCCGCGTGCCGTCGTGGCGCCGTTCGTGGAGGCCGTGCTGTCGGCCCGTCTCGCGGCGCGCGGCGCGAAGGAGTGGGCGCGTTCGGACGAGCTGCGCGACCGGCTCCTGGCCGCCGGGGTCGAGGTGCGCGACACCGCGGCGGGCCAGGAGTGGCTCCTCGTCGGCCCTTGACCAGCCCGCGCCGGGCGGACCCAGATGGCTGGCGGAGGGGTACAACCGTGCTGGTAGTGTTCGTGGGCTCTCCAGCAGGAGCCGAGTCCCAACCCGTCCAGCCCCCATCGTCTAGCGGCCTAGGACACCACCCTTTCAAGGTGGCGGCACGGGTTCGAATCCCGTTGGGGGTGCAAGCAGCAACAGCGTGGTCCCGTGGTGCAGTTTGGAGTGCACGCCGGCCTGTCAAGCCGGAGGTCGCGGGTTCAAATCCCGTCGGGACCGCTCCAACATGCCGCCTTCGGGCGGCACAAGGTCGGGTAGCTCAGTTGGTAGAGCGCGCGCCTGAAAAGCGCGAGGTCACCGGATCGACGCCGGTCCCGACCACCAAGAAAGCCCTGGTCAGAGGCCTACGAGGCCCGAAGCCCGGCGCTCACCGGGGATGCATCCCGCGAATATCCCGCGAGCGATTCCTGCGCCAACCGAAGTGATCGAGGTTGGTGCCTGGGATCAACCACGAAGAGTGACGCTCAGCGCGACTCCGCCAGATCCTCCCTCGGTGGCTCGCTCCGGTGGTCGGTCGAGCTATTGCGGGAGGAGCCGGGCGTGGCGGAGTTCGTCGATCGCCTGGTCGGGGATCCCGACCACGTCGAGGTGGACGATGGTCCGACCGTTCGGGCCCTCGACGAGATCGACCACGCGGGCGAGGAACGGCTCGACGGGATCGCCGGCGACGATGAGCGCTCCCTGCTGCACCCGCTCAGGCTCGGCGGCGTCATCGAGGAACGACCACACGTAACCGGTCTGATCGATCTGCTGGACATCGGCAGGCAGGGTGACTGCGACGCTCTGATGCTCGGTCACGGTTGCCTCCCGACGTAGAACGGATTGCGCTGCATCTCGCCCAACACATCGAGCAAGCGCTGGGCGCTGCGCTCATCGTACGACGGAAGCAGCACGCTGTAGTGGGGCGCGGCAAAGGTCGGCAGGAGCGTGAACCCTGCTGCGACGAGATCCGAGGCTCTCGCGCGGGCGTACCTGCTCCGGGTCCGAAGGCGAGGCCCGGCCAGTATCGCGTCGAGGCTCCACCCTGCAATGGACACCTCGGCTGAGATTGCGACCAGCGGCTCGCCGCGCCACGAGAACCGGCTTCGAGTGGCATCAGCGTTGCGCAGGAGCCCGTCTACGTGGAGCGGCCAGCCCCGGACGACGAGATCGGCCGCCGCGTCGATCGTCTCGCCGTCTCGCACGTGGATGTCGACGGCGTCCAGCACAGCGTCCGTCTCAGGTGGAGCGATTGGAGCCGATGGACGCAACCGCAGCGGTCGGCGTGGGCTCGGCGGCGCGGGCCAGCAGATCGAGGCGCTCGGCAACGGACTCTGCCTGGCCCGGGAGCAGGTGGCCGTATCGGTCAAGGGTGAGCGCGGCGGAGGCGTGCCCGAGCATGCGTTGGAGGACCTTCACGTCGGCGCCTGCTGCGATGGCGAGCGAGGCACACGTGTGCCTCAGATCATGGATCCGCAATGGAGCAAGACCGGCCTGGGCAACAGCGGGTTGCCAGAAGCGCTTGCGGAAGTTCTCAAGGTGCAGGTAGCCGCCCTCGGGCGCAGGGAACACGAGGGCGTCGGGGCCGGAGGCGGGGAGACCGCGAAGGTGCTCCTCGAGCTCGTCGGCGACGAGGCGAGGCATGGCGACCGACCGACGGCCAGCTGCGGTCTTCGGCGACGAGACGAGGTAGTGGCGGTCGATGTACTGGACCTGCTCCACGACGGTGATCGTCCGTCGAAGGAGGTCGACGTGCGAGCGGCGAAGCCCGATGAGCTCACCCGCCCGCAGGCCCGTGTAGGCGGCGACGTAGACGAGGGAGCGGTAGCGGCCGTCGACGGCGGTGGCCAGCGTCGCAACGTCATCGTGGGTGAGGAAGCGCATCGGCTGGGCTTCGACCTGGGGTGGCTTGACACCCTGGAGGGGATTCCGGCCGATGAGCTCGTCGTTGACCGCAGCGACCAGGACCCGATTGAGCGTCCGGTAGGCCTGGGCAACGGTTCCCGGGGCGATCCGCTTGCCCCCTCGCCCCTTCTTGGCGGTCACGTCGGACAGCCAAGACCGCAACATCGACGGAGTGAGCTTGGCCAACTCGTAGTCGCCCAGCGTGGGGAGGATGTGGTTGCGCAGGTTGACGTCGTAGATCTTCCGGGTCCTGGGCCGGAGGTGGACGACGGTGCGCTGCCACTCACGGGCCCAAGCGGCAAGGGTCGCCCGTCCCGCGCGGGGGTCGATCCACACGCCGCTGTCGATGGCTGCGTGATGGGCGCGCTCGTGGCGCTCCGCCTCCTTCTTGGTCCGGAAGGTCCGTGACCGCTCCTTGCCATCGGTCCCGCGAACCCGAACTTCGTAGCGAGCCTCGCCGGACCGAGTAGTGCGCTTGTCGATCATCAGCCCTTCTCCTTGGTGCGGCGACGGCC
The DNA here is from genome assembly GCA_964616935.1 of uncultured Acidimicrobiales bacterium. Classification (GTDB taxonomy): domain Bacteria; phylum Actinomycetota; class Acidimicrobiia; order Acidimicrobiales; family Ilumatobacteraceae; genus CAZTVJ01. The sequence continues at coordinate 4,300 of CAZTVJ010000158.1, forward strand.
GGTTGGTGCCGCCCCCTGCTGCTGAGTGTCGTCTGGGGCCGGTTGAGGCTGGCCGAGCTCGTCGAGTGCCACGGTGAGGCGCTCGAGCACCTCGCGGGCGGCGGCGAGGTCGCCGAACTGCTGGCGGAGGTGGAGCTGGGCGCGGAGGGCGGCGGGTCCGGCGAGGCGGGGGTGGACGTCGGCTTGTACGCGGCCGAGGTTCTCGATGGTGCCGCCGGGGTGGACGCGAACTCGGTGCTCGGGGGATGGCCAGGAGAGCAGGTACTGCTCCCAGGCGGCGAGGTTCTCGTCGGTGCCGATCACGACATCGAACAGCTCGACGGGTTCGAGCCCTTCGGGGCCGGCGTCGGGGGTGGCGACGACGTGGTTGTCCCACACCGACGGCGGCGTGAGGAAGAAGCCGATGGGCAGGTCGAAGGCGCGGGCAAACGCCACGAGCTCATCGGCGGTGATCTCGCGGATGCGGCCGCCGTCGACGGACCGCTCGAGAGCGGACCAGCTGGCCGGCGACAGCCGGGTGCCGAGGTAGGGCTCGCAGGCTTCGGCGGCCTGGTCCTGGGTCCAGCCGCGGAACAGGCGGGCCTTGGCCATGTTGTGGGCCACGATCTGGTTGGGCGTCCAGGCGGGCTGGGCGCTGGGCCGCTTCTTGCGAGGCACCCCTCAACCCTACTCAACGTCTGGGTGGGTGTGTCAACGGGGGCATTGCCAACTGGATGACCTGGGTGTACTCTGTAAGGCCCCTGACGATCCTGTCTGTGGGTTGAGTCGCATGCCGGGGAGGCGCCATGGCTGGGCGACCTGAGTACCTGACGGTTCCCGAGGTGATGGACCGGCTGCGGCTGGGCCGTACGACGGTGTACGAGCAGGCTCGGCTGTACCTGGCGACGGGTGGGGCGGAGGGGATCCCGTGCCAGCGGTTCGGTCGGTCCTTGCGGTTCCCCGCCGCGGCGTTTGACACGGTCGAGGAGAGCCCTGCCGTCAACGGTGGCGCCACGGTGATCGAGCTGGCCCGACCACGGCCCGTCGAGCGCGAGTCCTCACCGAAGCGACCGTCCACCCGCCGTAGCCACCGCGCTACCGGCACGACCGTCCAGTCCCCGCTCCCCTTCACGGACTGAACCCACCCGTCGTGCCACTCACGCTCGTCCCGACAGACCAGCCCGAGAACGTTGACGCAGTTGCACCTGCCGTGCTGTGCCGCCCCGTGCGCCCGCCCTCGTGTGCGGTGGTTGGGTCGTGCTGAGCCTGGGGAAGCTGGCCCCGGGCCAGCAGCAGTACTACCTCGACACGGTCGCCCGTGGCGTCGAGGAGTACTACACCGGCGCCAAAGAGGCTCCGGGCCAGTGGGTCGGCTCCGCCTCTGCGCAGCTTGGCCTGGCCGGTGAGGTCGACGCTGAGGAGCTGGGCCGGGTCCTTGAGCACGTGGACCCCAAGACGGGGACCTACCGGCTGACGGGGTCGCGGTCGGTGCCGGTGGTGGCCGGGTTCGATGCGACGTTCAACGCGCCGAAGTCGGTGTCGCTCCTGTTCGCCCTGGGTGACCCGGAGGTCTCGAATGAGGTCCGCAACGCGCATGACGCCTCCCAGGCGGCGGCGCTGGGGGTGTTGGAGCGGGCGGCGTGCCGGGTGCGCCGAGGCCAAGGCGGCCAGACCGTGCTGGAGGGTGACGGGTTCGTGGCTGCGGCGTTCCGGCATCGCACGTCCCGGGCCGGGGACCCACATCTCCACACCCATGTCGTGATCGCCAACCTCGCCCACGCCCCCGCCGATGACCGCTGGACCGCTTTGGACGCCCGGCCGGTGTACTCGTGGCTGTCACCGGTCGGGCACCTCTACGAGGCGCAGCTGCGGTGGGAGCTGACCTGTCGCCTCGGGGTGGCGTGGGGACCTGTCTCCAAGGGCATCGCCGATGTTGCCGGCATCGGTCGGGACGTACTCCGGGAGTTCTCCACCCGCCGCCGCGAGATCGAGGCCCACCTCGAAGAGCACGGCCAGCACGGGGCCAAGGCCGCCCAGGTCGCCGCCTACGCCACCCGCAGCGCCAAGGACACCACGGTCGACGCCGAGGGTCTGGTGCCGAGCTGGCGGCGACGAGCCGCCGGGCTCGGCTTCGACAGCCGGGCGCTGGAGAGCATGTTGGATCGGGCCACGACGATGGAACCACCCGCACCGGAGGGCCCCGGGACGGAGCGGCTGTACCGGTGGCTGGCCAGCCCGGAGGGTCTGACCCGCCAAGCGAGCACGTTCGGGGAGCGCGAGGTCATCAAGGCCGTCTGCAACGCGCTCCCCAACGGTGGCCGGGTGGAAGCGGTGCTCGACCTGGTCGAGGGGTTCCTGCGCTCGGAGCACGTCCTCGCCCTGGCCACCGATCGTGACGCAGCCACGATCCGCCGCCACGACGGCAAGGTCATCGCCGCCAAGACCCCCGAGCAGCGTTGGACCACCCACGAGATGCTCGAGATCGAGCTTGGCGTCATCGACTCCGGACTCTTCCGGCAGGCCACCTCCTGCGGAGTGGCCAGTAGTGCGGCCGTTGAGACGGCAGTGGCGGCCCGGCGGACCTTGTCCGCAGAACAGGCCCGGATGGTGCGCACGATCTGCTCGTCGGGTGACGGCATCGAGGTCGTCGAGGGCGTCGCCGGGGCAGGCAAGACGTTCGCGCTCGCCGCCGCCCGGCAAGCGTGGGAAGCCTCCGGGTACCGGGTGATCGGCTGCTCGCTCGCCGCCCGGGCCGCCAAACACCTCCAAGACGACGCCGGGATCACCGCCACCACCATCGACCGGCTCCTCCGCGACCTCAACCGGACCGGGTTCGTCCCCCGGACGGTCCTGGTCGTCGACGAGGCCGCCATGGTCGGGACCCGCAAGCTCGCCCGCCTCCTCGACCACGCCCAGGACACGGACACGAAGGTCGTCTTGGTCGGTGACCCCTGCCAGCTCCCCGAGATCGACGCCGGCGGTGCCTTCGGTGGGCTGCGCTCACGGCTCGGCGCCAGCCTCCTCATCGAGAACCGCCGCCAGGTCGACTCTTGGGAGCGCGAGTCGCTGGGTGAGCTCCGCCACGGGGATGTCGACCAGGCGCTCGACTCGTACCTGGCCCACGGACGGGTCCATCAAGCCCCCAGCGAAGACCAGGCGCGGGAGATGCTCGTGGACGAGTGGATCAACGCTCACCTCGAAGGCCAAGACGTGCTCATGGTCGCGTCGCAACTCCGAGACGTTGATGACCTCAACAGTCGGGCCCGGCGCGTGCTCCAGGACGAGGGCTACCTCCGAGCCGACCAGATCCGGGTCGGATCCCGCGCCTTCGCCGAGGGTGACCTCGTGCTCGCCCTCCGGAACGACTACCGGCTCGGGCTCCTCAACGGCACCCGCGGCACCAT
>CAZTVJ010000159.1:0-6078 GCA_964616935.1 uncultured Acidimicrobiales bacterium
CCGGCCGAGCGGCCTCGGGGAGCAGCTGCGGGGCACGTGCGGCGTCCACCAACCGGTCGAGGAGGTCGAAGTAGCGGTCACTGTCGAGGGCGCGGTTGAGGCGGGCCAGCCGCTCGCGCCGCTGGGCGGCGAGGTGGCGCAGGAGCCGCTCGCCGTGGGCGGCGTCGCTGCGGTCGAGAGCCTCCAGATCACGCCGGAAGCGGATGCCGAGCACGTCGACGTCGCGCACCGACCCCAGCGCGTCGGCCAACCACGACAGCTCCCCCCGCAGGCGCTCCGCCCATTCGGTGTCGATCACGACCTCGAAGGTGCGCAGGTCGCTGCGCAAGCGCCGGGTGCTCACCCGCGCCTGGTGCACGCCGACCGTCCCGAGATCGAGCCGCACGATCGGGTCATGGGCGATCATCCGCTGGACCGCCGAAGCGATGGACTGCTGCACGACCGCAGCCATCGTGGGGTTCGGGCCGAGCGGCTCGACCGCCGGGTCGGGCGGGGCCAGCGAGCGGGGGCCCAACGCCCGTACGAGCTTGGGGGTGGGATCGGGCTCGCCGGCGCCGGCCTGGCGCAGGCGCCCGACCACGAGGTCGAGGAAGCCGTCGGGCGCGCCAGGGACGGCTTCGGCCTCCAGCTCCCTGAATCGCGCCGCCACCCGCCCGCCGTCCAGCACGGTGACCTCGTCGTCGGACACCTCGCCGAGCAGCCGGCCTCCGCCGTCGCGCAGCAGGACCACACGGCGTTCGGTCTGCAGGCGCCCGACCACCTGGAGGGCAGCCCGCCGCAACACACCGGCGGCGGCACGCCGGAGATCGGACGGCACGTCGCCCATCGGTGCGTCGACGTTGACCTCCGTGCGCGACATGGCGACACCACCGGTCGGGCCCGGGATCTTCAACGTCCAGCGCCCTTCCTCGCCGCCCTCGCCGAGACGGTGGCGCAACGTGATCCCCGCTCGCACCAGGCGCAGGTCGTCGGCATCGAAGTACGTGGCGTCGAGGCGCTGGTGATCGGCCTCGGCGACGGCCACCCAGTCCGCCATCCCCCCGAGGTCGGGCATCTCGAAGCCGGGCCACGCCGCCAGCTTGACCTCTTGCTCGAGGTTGGTCGATGCCTCAGGCACGGGCCGCGCTCCGGCGCGTCCGGGCTTGGTTCAGCTCGTACAGCTTGCGCTGCGTGTCCCGACCGTCGGCATTCATCCGGTGCCACGACCCGTCCGCCACGAGCTCCCACCCCTTCGCGTCGGGGGCGAGGTCGACGTCGAGGATCTCCTTCAACCTGGCCTGCAGCTCGACCCGCTCGACCGGCGCACAGACCTCCACGCGCTTGTCGAGGTTGCGAGGCATGAGGTCGGCCGAGCCGATGTAGTAGGCGGGCGTGCCGGCGCCCGCGCCGTTGCCGAAGCTGTAGATGCGGGAGTGCTCGAGGTAGCGCCCGAGGAGCGAGCGCACCCGGATGTTGTCGGACAGCCCGGGCACCCCAGGACGCAGACCGCAGATGCCCCGGATCACCATGTCGATGGCGACACCGGCCTGGCTGGCCGCATAGAGGCTCTCGATCATCGCAGGGTCGATGAGCGAGTTCATCTTGAAGATCAGCCGACCCTGCTCACCGTAGGAAGCCTCCTGCGCGATGAGGTCCTGGATGCGGTGACGCAGGTAGTGCGGGGCGACGAGGATCTTCTTGTAGCGGACCTCGCGGCTGTACCCCGTGAGGTGGTTGAACAGCTGCGTGAGGTCGGAACCGAGGTCGGGGTCGCACGACAACAGCCCCACGTCCTCGTAGAGCCGGGCGGTCGACGGGTTGTAGTTGCCGGTGCCGATGTGGACGTAGCGGCGGATGCCGTCGGACTCGGAGCGGATCACGAGCAACGTCTTGGAGTGGGTCTTCAGTCCGACAAGGCCATAGACGACATGGACCCCGGCGCGTTCGAGCGCCTTGGCCCAGTTGATGTTCGCCTCCTCGTCGAAGCGGGCCTTGAGCTCGACGAGGGCCGCCACCTGCACCCCTCGCTCGGCTGCCCGGATGAGGCTGCGCACGATGGGGCTGTCGCCGGAGGTGCGGTAGAGCGTCATCTTGATCGTGAGCACCCGTGGGTCGTCCGCGGCCTGGTGGACGAACTCCTCCACCGACGTCGCGAACGACTCATAGGGGTGGTGCATCAAGAGGTCGCGTTCGCGGATCACCGAGAAGATGTCCCGGTCCTCCTCCTTCGCCGCCGTCAGCCGAGCCTTGGTGACGGGCGGCCACTTGTCGTCCTTCAGATCCGACCGATCGATGGCGTGGACGAGGAACAGGCCCTTCAGGTCGAGCGGGGCGCGGTGGAACGACACATCATCGGTTTCGAGGTCCAGCTCTCGCACGAGCAGGCCCACCATCTCCTCGGACATGCCCTGCTCCACCTCGAGGCGCACGGCGCGCCCGAAGCGCCGGCGCCGCAGCTCGATCTCGACGGCGGCGAGCAGGTCGTCGGCCTCACCCTCCGCCACCGTGAGGTCCGCGTTGCGCGTGACCCTGAAGGCCCAGTGCCCTTCGATGTCCATGCCCTGGAACAGCGCCGCCAGCTGCGGCGCGATGACCTGCTCGAGCGGGACGAAGCGGTCACCGTCGGGCAGAGGGAGGAAGCGGGGGAGCAGCGGCGGCACCTTGACGCGAGCGAAGCGGCGATCACCGGTGTCGGGGTCGAGCACGAAGACGCCGAGGTTGAGCGAGAGGTTGGAGATGTAGGGGAAGGGGTGCGCCGGGTCGACCGCGAGCGGTGTCAGCACCGGGAAGATGCGGTGCTCGAACACCTCGCCGAGGTGCTTGCGGTCCGTCTCGTCCAGCTCGTCCCACGACAGGATCTCGACGCCGGCACCGCGCAACGCCGGCACGAGCCGCTCGAGCAGGACACGCTCCTGCTCGCGCACCAGCTCCTCCACCCGGTCGCTGATCTCGACGAGCTGCTGCACGGGGGTGCGACCGTCCGGGGATGGCCGGGTGATGCCGGCAGCGACCTGGTCCTTGAGCGCGGCCACCCGAACCTGGAAGAACTCGTCCAGGTTCGACGAGAAGATGGCCGAGAACTTCACGCGTTCGAGCAGCGGCACCCCCTCGTCGTCGGTGAGGGTCAGGACCCGGGCGTTGAAATCGAGCCAGGAAAGCTCACGGTTCAGCAGGCGATCGCTCGTGGTCGGTGCCTCCTGCATGGGCCACCACCCTAGCCGGGACGGGTGTCGGCTCTGAGCGCCCGTGCGACCATTGGGACGTGCCTAGTAGGCGTCGTCCTCGGGGAGCCCGAGGTCCCATTCGAGGAGGATGTTCTCCCGCTCTGCATCGCGGATGACACGCTCCCGGTTGCGCCGGCTCTGCGGGTCGTCGCGGGGCAGGAGCACCAGGCGAGCGAGGACGCGTGCTCGGAACTCCTCGACCGCAGTGCGGTCACCGAACTCGCTGTAGACCTCCCAGTGCGGCGACACCGGCCCCAGGTACACGACGCGCGCGTGGGCCCGGGGCGGCTCGACCTCGGTGCTGGGCGGCAGGCTCGACACGCTGACTCCTTCGATGGGTGGCTACTCAGCCTACCGCTTGCCTGCCCACGCGCTCAGCCGTCGCTGGGCGGGACCCGGGAACCGAGCGTCGCCGTGAGGGTCGTCTCCTGCCCATCGCGCTCGACCACGACGGTGATCGTGTCGTTGGGCTGGTGGGCGACGATGGCGCTGCGCACGTCGCCCGTTGCATCGATGCCCTTGCCGTCGATCGTGAGGATGACGTCGCCGATCTCGATGCCGGCCGCTTCTGCTCCCGAACCGGCCTGCACGTCGGTCACGACGACACCACGGTCGGCCGTGACGCCGAGCTGCTCGCGGTCGGCGGCGGCGAGCTCGTCCACGGCCACGGTGCCGACGCCGAGGAACGGCTGGGCCGTCACCTCGCCCTTGCCTTGCTTCAGGTCCTCGATGATGGCCTTCACACCGTTGATGTCGATGGCGAAGCTGATGTTCTGTGCGCCTCGGACACCCGCGGTGTTGATCCCCACCAGCTCGCCTGCGGTGTTGACCAGCGCGCCGCCCGAGTTGCCCGGGTTGATGGCCGCGTCCGTCTGGATCAGGTCCCGCAGGGTGTCGGTCTCGGTCTCGACGGTGCGACCCTTCGCCGACACGATGCCGACCGTGACGGTGGGCGTCTCGCCGAGGTTCAAAGCGTTGCCGATGGCGACCACCGTGTCACCCACCCGCAGCGTGGCCGTGTCGCCCAGCGTGGCCGGACTGAGCTGCACCTTGCCCCGCACGCGCACGAGGGCGATGTCGCGGGTCGGCTCGCTGCCGATGAGGTCAGCCTCGTACTCGTTGCCGTCGACGCTGACCTTGATGGCGTCGGCGCTCTCGATCACGTGGTTGTTCGTCAGGATCAGACCCTCCTCGCTGATCACGACACCGGATCCGGCTCCCGCGCCGTAGAGCCCGCCCTGGCCCGCCCGACCGGTCTCGATGGAGACGACCGACGGGGAGACCTTGGCCAGCACTTCTTGGATGTCGAACTCGGCGCCACCCGACACGATCGGCGGCACGACGACGTTCTGCTCGGCCACCGCGGCCGCCGGGACGGCCCCATCCTGCTCCGTCACCTTCACTGTGGCGAATGCCACACCACCACCGAGAATCGCCCCGGCGACGCCGCCCGCCACAACACCACGCCAGCCGCCGGCCCGGCGCGACGACGGTTTCGGCGCGGCCGGAGGTGGAGCATCGTCGCTGGTCAAGACGCCGAACGGCGGGGAGTCGAAGCCCGAGGGTGATCCAGTGGGGGGCGGGAAGTACGACATCGAAGAAGTCTCCTGTCGGTGGTTGCCACCATTCGATCACCGGCGCTGACCGGTTCCGACCCACGGCCACCTTTGGGTTTCAGCCGACTTTCAGGCACAATTGGGAACTTGGCGCAAGCGGGCGACGTAAAGACTTGCAGCCGAGAGGGTAGGAGCGACGATGTACGACGACACCGAGCAGACCGCATGGATGGCCCTTGGCACGTGCAAGGACTACGAGCCCTCGGTGTTCTTCCCGAGCGACGGCGTCGGTGTGGACCGGGCGCGCAAGATCTGCGCGACGTGCTCGCAGACCGAGGCGTGCCTCGAGTATGCGCTCACCAATCGCATCGATCACGGCGTCTGGGGCGGCACGTCTGAGCGCGAGCGGAGGCGGATCCTGAAGCGCCGCCGGCTCGCCATCCACGTCGCCTGAGGCAAGGCTGGCTCAGCCTCCGAAGCCGAACGTCTCGAGCAGGGACCGACCGGCGGCTTCTACGCGATCCGTGACGGACGGTTGCGCGTCGTGCACGGGAACGGCCAGGCCGATCGCCACGGGGTCCTCATCCGGCGGCAGCTCCACGATGTAGACCCGGTCGCCCCGCTCGACGAAGAGCAGCCCGGCCTCCGGCGTTTCGACGTACCGGGCTTCGTCCTCATCGACGGTCAGCGCCGTCGAGGCCACGTCACCCCGGAGCCCGGCGAGCGACCCGTCGGCCCACGTGACCTTCACGATCCGGTCGCCGTTGCGGTACACCAGGTACTCACGTCCCTCGTACTGCTCGACGCCCGCCAACGCGTAGCCACCGGGCAGCGTGCTCGGCAGCCCTCCCCGGGGGGCCACGGGTGTCCGGCCCGTCCCAGCGCTGCCCGCGCCTGCGAAGGCCGCCAGCACCTCGGGGACGGCGGGCCGTACCGCCTGGGGCTGGCGGCGCACGATGGCCACCACGACGATCACGCTGACCAGCATCAGGATGGCCAAGGTGACGGCGATGCCGAAGCGTTGGTTCGCCGTGCTGCGCGGCCGGGGACCCTGACGCAACGTCCGCTCGTAGAAGCCCGTCGGTGCGTCCACGAAGGGCAGGGTGCGCAGGACTTGGCGCATCAGCTCGAGCTCGCGCTCAGTGGTGCGACAGGGCGGGCACGACACCAGGTGGGCCCTCACCACCGAGTGCTCGGCGGGTTCGAGGCTGCCGTCGACGTAGGCGGAGAGCACCTCCGAGTCCGGGTGCTCCGCGGGCGAATCGGGGTGCTGCGCGGGCGGTGCCGGCCGGACCACAGCCGGATCGCCCGGATCGCCC
>CAZTVJ010000160.1:0-4029 GCA_964616935.1 uncultured Acidimicrobiales bacterium
AGGTGCAGTAGCCGCAGGTGTCCCGGCACAGCATGGTGAGCGGGATGAACACCTTGGGGGAGTACGTGATCCGCGTGCCGTGCGTGGCGTCGCGCCGTGCGCTCGCCGCAACGAGCAGCTCAGCGGACGGCGTGGTGATCAGCGTGTGCGGATCGAGCACCTCGGCTCCCTTCGGTTCCGTCGACGGCGCCGGGGCCGGGTCGGCTGCGGATGGCGGTGGGCGGGAAGGTCTGGTCGCAGGCCCAGCACACGAACGTCTGGTCCAGCTCGTGACCGCACGGACCGTGGACCAGCACCGTCGGCGGGCCGTCATCGCCGCTGAGCCAGCGGTCGCCCCAGCGCATGAGTGCCACCAGCGCGGGGGAGAGATCGACGCCCATGGGCGTGAGGTGGTACTCGAACCGGGGCGGGCGCTCGCAGTACTGGCGCCGGTCGAGCACGCCCGCCTCGACGAGGCGGCGCAGCCGGTCGGCCAGCACCGGCCTGGCGATGTCCAGATCGCGCCGGAAGTCGTCGAAGCGGTGGACGCCACGGAAGGCGTCGCGCAGCACGAGGACGGTCCAGCGATCGCCGATGATCGACAGCGACCGCTCGATCGAGCAGGGAGGGTGATGGTCGTCGGGCTCGGCCATGGCGGCGGGACCCTACAGTGGGTTCGTCCGACGAACCAACTCGGTTCGGAACAAGAACTCTATCTGCGTCGGCATCCTCATCTTCGTCGGCCTCCTCCGCTGCGCTTCGGCTGCCTCCTGCTCGCTGCGCTCGACAATCCCTCTGTCACCGAGACCGGCGGCGCACTGCGCCGCCGACGGGCACCTCGGTACACGCGTCGATGCCGCGCCGGGCAGTGTCGCTACGTTGGAGGGGTGGCGACGTGTTCGTTGTGTGGGCAGCTCTCCGACCCTGCCGACGACGAGGCGCCGCTGGGCTGGATGCTGGAGGTCGAGCACCGCACCGGGCGGCGCAGCCTCGCCTGCCCGGCGTGCGCTCGGGCCAACGTGCGGGCGATCGAGGGCAAGCTCGACCAGGCGTGGTGGTGAGCACCGAGGATTAACGCCGCCGTCCACCCGGCCGCGAGGATCACCGCATGAGCACCTTCGACTTCGAGTCCACCACCGACGACGTCCTCGACGGCATCGACCTCAGTGGTCGCCGCTTCCTGGTGACCGGCGCCTCCACGGGCCTCGGCGAGGAGACCGTGCGTTCGGTCGCGTCGATGGGGGCCAGCGTCACGATGGCCGTGCGGGACGTGGAGCGGGGTGACGCCGCGGCGGCCAGGATCGTGGCGGCGGTGCCCGGGGCCGATCTCGAGGTGCGCGCGCTCGACCTTGCGTCGTTGGCCAGCGTGCGGGCCTTCGCCGACGCCTACCTGGTCGAGCACGACCGGCTGGACGTCCTGATCGACAACGCTGGCGTGATGGCGTGCCCGTATGCCACCACCACCGACGGCTTCGAGATGCAGTTCGGCACGAACCACGTCGGCCACTTCCTGCTCACCCGCTTGCTCACGCCCGCGCTCGTCGCGTCGGCGCCTTCGCGCGTCGTCGTGCTCACCTCGTCGGGCCACCGCTTCGGCGACGTCGATCTCGACGACCCGGGCTTCGAGCGCACGCCGTACGACCCGTGGCTCGCCTACGGCCGTTCGAAGACGGCCAACGCCCTGTTCGCCCTGGGTTACGACCAGCGCTACGCCGACCAAGGCGTGCATGCCTGGTCGGTGCATCCGGGCGGCATCCGCACCGAGCTGGGTCGTCATCTCACGCCGGAGACCATGGCCGTGCTCGTCGCCAACATCGGCGAGAACACGGGATTCACCTTCAAGACCATCCCACAGGGGGCAGCGACCTCGGTGTGGGCGGCCACCGCGCCCGAGCTGCTCGATCGGGGCGGCGCCTACCTCGAGGACTGTGGCGTGGCCGAGCCCACCGACGACCCAACCGCGCGCGCCGGTGTTCGCAGCTATGCCACCGACCCGACCCGCGCCGACGCGCTCTGGGAGCTCTCGGACCAGCTGGTCGGCCTCTGACCGGAGCGCAACGCCAGGCGCCGCTCGACCGGGTTTGGGTCGTTGACGCGTCCCGACATGCGTTCAAGGCAGCCCACGTTTCGGTGAGCGAAACCTGGGCTGCCTGAACGCGCTGCCAGGGCTCGGCCAGGCCAGGGGGTCGGGATGGCGCGATCGGCGCCCTAGTTCGGGTCGTTGGCGCGCAGCTCGGCGCCTTTGGTGCTGAGGGCGCCGAGCAGCTCGTCGAAGCTCTTCTGGAACGCGGCCACGCCCTCGTCCTCCAGCACCCGGGCCACGTCGGCCAGGTCGATGCCGGCGTCCTGCAGTCCCTGCCAGGCGGCCTCGGCCTCGGCCACGCCCTGGTCGACGGTGCGGGCCACGGTGCCGCGGTCCTCGAACGCGGCCAACGTCGCGTCCGGGATGGTGTTCACGGTGTGCGGCCCGATCAGCTGGTCGATGTAGAGCGTGTCCGGGTAGGCGGGGTTCTTCGTCGACGTCGAGGCCCAGAGCGGGCGCTGCACCCGCGCGCCACGCGCCGCCAGCGCTTCCCAGCGAGGGCCGGAGAAGGCGCGCACGAACAGCTGGTAGGCCAGCTTGCCCTGGGCTACGGCGGCCTTGCCCCGCAGCGCGAGCGCCGCGGGCGTGCCGATCTCGTCGAGCCGGCGGTCCACCTCGGGGTCCACCCGGCTGATGAAGAAGCTGGCGACGCTGGCGACCTGCGACAGCTCACCCTCGTAGGCCTCGAGACCCGACAGGTAGGCCTCGATCACCTCGGCATGGCGGTCGAGGCTGAAGATCAGCGTCACGTTGATGCTGCGGCCCTCGGTGATCATCTGGCGGATGGCGGGGATGCCTTCGGCCGTGCCGGGGATCTTCACAATCAGGTTCGGCCGGGCGACCGTCTCGTGCAGACGGCGCGCCGACGCGATCGTCCCGTCGGTGTCGCGGGCCAGATCGGGCGCGACCTCCACGCTCACGAAGCCGTCGCCACCGCCGGACTGCTCGTACACCGGTGCGAGGACGTCGAGGGCGCCACGGATGTCTTGCAGGGCCATGGCCCAGTAGTGGTCGACCACGTTCCCACCGGCCTTCACCAGGTCGCCCAGCTGCTCGTCGTAGTCGGGGGAGCCCTCCATGGCCTTCTGGAAGATCGACGGGTTGGACGTGAGCCCCCGCACGCCATCGGCCACCAGCCCAGCCAGCTGACCCGAGGTGAGGTAGCCACGACGGAGGTTGTCGAGCCAGGGGCTCTGCCCCTCGACCTCGTAGAGCTGCTGCAAGCGGTTCATGCGTCCTCCTCGGCGAGCAGCTCCAGGGCTCTCGCCACGACGTGGTCGGGGTTGATGCCGAGCTCGTTGAGCACGGTGGCGCCGGGCGCGCTGGCGCCGAATCGGTCGATGCCGACGGTGGCGTCGACCCAGCGCTCCCACCCGAAGGTGGTCGCCGCCTCGACCGAGAGCGCGGGGATGTCGGGCGGGAGCACCGCGTCCCGATAGGCCGGTGCCTGGGTGGCGAAGCGGTCCCACGACGGCATCGAGACCACGCGCGCCTGTACGCCGCTGCCCGCCAGGATCGCTGCCGCGTCGACGCACACGGCCACCTCGCTGCCGGTGCCGACGAGCACGATGTCGGGGTCGTCGACCGGCGAGACCGCAGCCGCGCCGACGTCGACGGCGGAGCCATCGGTGACGACCGGGATGGCCTGGCGGGAGAGCACGAGCGCGGTCGGCCCGTCGTGGGTGACAGCGGCACGCCAGGCCGCGGCCGTCTCGTTGGCGTCGGCTGGGCGGATGACCTGTAGCCCCGGGATGGCCCGGATGGCGGCGAGGTGCTCGACGGGCTGGTGGGTGGGGCCATCCTCGCCGAGGCCGACCGAGTCGTGGGTGAAGATGAACACGTCCCGGGCCCCCGACATCGAGGCCAATCGCAGGGTCGGGCGGAGGTAGTCGCTGAAGATGAAGAAGGTGCCGCCCACCGGGAGGATGCCGCCGTGCATGGCCATGCCGTTCATGGCCGAACCCATG
>CAZTVJ010000161.1:0-3119 GCA_964616935.1 uncultured Acidimicrobiales bacterium
GCGTCGCGCTCGTGAACGTCGCCGACCGCCCCGAGGACGTGCCCGTCGACGTGCTGCGAGCAGCCGGGGTGGGACCCGACGACGTGGCTTTGGCGTCGCAGCCGCCCGAGGTCATCGGCGATGCCGTGCGGGTCGGTGGGCTCTCGTTCGCCTGGTACGCAACATGATCGAGGAGGACCGTTGACCGATCGGCTCGAGGATCTGGCGGACGCGCTCACCCTCGATGAACAGGCGTCGCTCACTGCTGGCGACGACGTGTGGAACACGGTCGGGCTGCCCGAGCGCGGCCTCGGTCGCGTCAAGGTGAGCGACGGTCCCGTCGGGGTGCGGGGCGAGAGCCACACCACCACCACGTCGGCCTCGTTCCCGTGCGGAACGGCGCTCGGCGCGACGTTCGATCCAGCGCTCGTCCATCGAGTGGCCGCCGCGCTGGGTGACGAGGCCCGCACGAAGGGCGTCCACGTACTGCTCGGTCCAACGGTCAACCTCGTCCGCCATCCTCTTGGCGGTCGGAACTTCGAGGCGTATGGGGAGGACCCCCTGCTCACCTCGACGCTGGCCACGGCCTTCGTGCAAGGTGTCCAGAGTCGGGGCGTCGCAGCGTGCGTTAAGCACCTCGTGGCGAACGACGCCGAGATCGAGCGGCTCACGATCAGCAGCGAGGTGGACGAGCGCACGCTGCGCGAGGTGTACCTCCGGCCGTTCGAAGCGGCCGTGCTGGATGCGGGCGTGTGGAGCGTCATGGGCTCCTACAACCGCGTGAACGGCACCTTCGCCTGCGAGCACGAGTGGCTCTTGCGCACGGTGCTGAAAGGCGAGTGGGGCTTCGACGGGCTCGTCATCTCGGACTGGCACGCGACCCACGACACCGTGCGGTGCGCGCGTGGAGGCCTGGACCTCGAGATGCCCGGGCCCAGCGGTCGCTTCGGCGCTCGGCTTGCCGACGCCGTTCGTCGAGGTGAGGTGCCGGCAGAGGTCGTGGCCGACCAGGCCAGGCGGGTCTTGCGGCTCGCCGATCGGGTCGGCGCGACCGCCGGGCCGGAGCCTGAGGAGCAGTCGGTCGACGACCCCGGCCGGTGGGTGCTGGCTCGCGAGGCGGCGGCCGCGGCCATGGTTCTCCTGCGCAACGAGCCGCTTGCCGGTGGCCCGGTGCTGCCCCTCGACCCAACCCGCCTGCGCCGCGTGGCCGTCATCGGCCCGAACGCCGGCCAGGCCATGATCCAGGGAGGCGGTAGTGCCAGGGTCACCCCCCACCGCGTGGTGACACCGCTCGCAGGTCTGCGCGCCCGCCTCGGACCCGAGGTGGAGATCGTCATGGAGGAAGGCTGCGCCACCGGACAGGTCCTCCCGGTGCTGGACGATCGCCTGGCGCTGGCGGGCGACGAGCCGGGCATCCTGATGGAGTACCGCGCCGACCCCGGTGGGCCGGTGCTCTTCTCCAACACGCTGCCCCACCTCGATCCGGTCTGGTACGGGCGCTTCTCGCCCGCCGTCGATCCCGACCGCTTCCATGTGACGGCGCGCGCCACGATCGTGGCGCCGCGCACGGGGACCTACGTGCTCGGGCTCACGAGCGTCGGTCCGGCCAGGGTGACGTTCGACGGCACGCTCGTCATCGACACGGTCGAGGCTGGCCCGGGGTCGTCGTTCTTCGGCTTCGGCGGCGCAGAGCTGACGGCGGAGATCGAGCTGGAGGCGGGAGCGAGCGGCGAGTTGGTCGTCCAGTACCCACGGCCCGAGAACCAGCTGGCCGGGTTCCGGGTCGGCCTGCGAGCACCGTTGGGTGACGACCCGATCGGGCGGGCGGCGGCGGCCGCGGCTGGGGCCGATGTGGCGGTGGTCGTCGTGGGCACCGACGAGGAGTGGGAGACCGAGGGTAGGGACCGCCAGACGATGAGCTTGCCGGGTGAGCAGGACGAGCTCGTCCGGCGGGTGGTGGAGGCCAACCCCAACACCGTGGTCGTCGTGAACGCAGGAGCCGCGGTGGATCTGCCCTGGGCCGACCTGGTGCCGGCCATCCTCGTTGCGTGGTTCCCCGGCATGGCGGGTGGCGAGGCGCTGGCCCGGGTGCTCGTCGGCGACGACGAGCCGGGCGGGCGCCTGCCCTTCACCGTGCCGTCCGACCTGGCCGATGCACCGTGCGACATCAGTCGGGCGGACCCGGCGGGCCAGCTCCGCTACACCGAGGGCCTCCTGGTCGGGCATCGCTGGTACCTCACGCACGACGTCGAGCCACGGTGGTGGTTCGGCCAGGGCCTGTCGTACACCACGTTCTCGTGGGGCTCGCCCGTCGCCCCTGGCTCGTGGTCGCTCGGATCGCCGCTCGTTGTCACGGTGCCGGTGGCGAACACGGGACGGCGACTCGGCACCGAGGTCGTGCAGGCGTACCTCCGCCGGCCGGCCTCGACGCTGGCGCGTCCGCGCTCGGTGCTGGGTGGCTTCGCCAACGTCCGCCTGGGCGCTGGTGCAGCCGCCGAGGTCACGGTCGAGATCGACCTGGCGGCCCTGCGTCACTGGGACGGGACGGGGTGGGTGATCGAGCCCGGTCCCCTAGAGATCCGGGTGGCGCGCTCGGCCGGTGATCCGGGCCAGGTCGTGAACGTCGGGGTGACACCCGTCGGAGCCAGTGGCGCCGTTGCGATGTAGAACACATGACGATGACGAAAAGCCTAGCCGCCCGATGCCATTGCGCAACCTCCAAGCACCGCAACGCAGCGACGCTGGGGTTTCCAACTAGACGACATCGTCGTTCAGTTATTGCGAAAAAGCCACGTGTTCCCGCGTGGCTTTTGCAATTTCAGCCCAGTCGAATGACCCGTTCCCTAAATTGCATTTCTCGTACCACTTGCGACTGAAGTAGCCGAATTTGCCAGAATTTCGGCCGAAACTCTGGCAAGTTCAGCCACAGCTAAAACGAACGCACTCGAGCCGGCGTTGCGGCTTTCGTCGAATCGATTCAGCCAAACGCTATCAGAATTCGATGCAGGTGCGCCGAAAAGCCAAGCTGCGGTAAACCAGTTCCGAAGCCGGCCGAAACCGACATTTTCAGACCCATCGGATCTTGCTAATGTCCGGTGGCCTATTTCGTTCGCCTTATCTATTGGCGTCGCTATGAAAAT
>CAZTVJ010000162.1:0-5739 GCA_964616935.1 uncultured Acidimicrobiales bacterium
GCGCGACGGATCCGGCGCGGCCGACCAGTGGTCGGCGACGAGCTGTGGCACGCCGGCCAAGAGGGCTCCCGCCGAACCGGCCAGCGCCGCGACCGCGTTGTAGGTCCCGAAGCCGCGGACCTGGGGCTGGCCGGGGATCGAGGTGGCGATCATTGCCTGCTCGAGCGAGGTGAAGGGACCCGACTCGATGACCTCGGTGGACATCGCGCCATTGAGCGCAACGAGAGCGAGCACCCACACCGAGCCGCTCCACGTGAAGACGACGCCGGTGACGGCGAGCAGCACGTAGAGGCCGGCGTAGGCCCGACGCCGCCCGATCCGGTCCGCGTACCGGCCGATCATCACCGACATCAGCGCGCTACCCGCCAGGATCGCCCCGAGCACGATCCCCACCTGCCAGCCGGTCAGGCCCCGATCGGTCAGGGTGCTCCCCAGCAGGACCGCCCCGAACCCGTAGGCGAAGGCCCGCAGGCCCTGGGCCAGGAACACGCGCCGAACGTCCCCCGGTGTTGCTCCGCGGCGTGAGCGTTCCGGCGTCACCGGCAATGATCCGGGGCTCGGCTCATGGTGAGAGGTTCGCGCGCGCCTGAGCCGACGATTCGGCGCGAGCGCTGCGGTACGGTACGGCAGATCTCGCTGCCGAAGACCGGGCGGTCGTGTTGCCATGCGAGGGGCCGGCGGCGCACCTCTGGCGGCTCGAACCTGACGACCACCGACTCGGAGGACACCGGCAGATGGCCGACGTGGTGCTCGACCACATCGAGAAGGTGTACGACAAGCGGTTCCGGGCGGTCAGTGACCTCAGCCTCGATGTCGCCGACGGTGAGTTCCTCGTCCTCGTCGGCCCGTCCGGCTGCGGCAAGTCGACCGCGTTGCGGATGGTGGCCGGTCTCGAGTCCATCACCGGTGGTGAGCTGCGGATCGGTGGCCGGCGCATGAACGACGTCCCGCCGCGCGACCGCGACATCGCGATGGTGTTCCAGAGCTACGCGCTCTACCCCCACATGAGCGTCGGCGACAACATCGCGTTCGGCTTGAAGCTTCGTCGGCTGCCGAGGAGCGAGATCGCGGCGCAGGTGCAGCGAGCGGTGCAGATGCTCGGGCTCGAGGAGGTGATCGACCGCCGGCCGGGCCAGCTCTCGGGAGGTCAACGCCAGCGCGTCGCGATGGGCCGCGCCATCGTGCGGGAGCCGCAGGTCTTCCTGATGGACGAACCGCTGTCGAACCTGGACGCCAAGCTCAGGGTGCAGATGCGGGCCGAGATCGCCCGCCTGCAACACGACATGGGTGTCACCACGATCTACGTCACGCACGACCAGGTCGAGGCCATGACGTTGGGGGACCGCGTCGCGGTGATGCGCAAGGGTGATCTGCTGCAGGTCGCCTCGCCACAGACGCTCTATGACGACCCGGACAACCTCTTCGTCGCGACCTTCATCGGTTCACCGGCCATGAACGTCGTCGAGGCGACGGTGCGCGCCGAGGGCAACTCGCTCGGGGTGGAGGTCGGCGGCCAGGGGCTGGCGCTCGATCTCGAGCTCGTGGCCGAGCGCCCCGCGCTGCGGAACTACCTCGACGACCGCGTGGCGATGGGTGTGCGGTCGGAGGACCTCCGCGACGTCGCGTCGGTGACCGGATGGCCAGCCGACCGCCGCCTGCGCGGCACGGTGATGATGGTCGAGTCCCTCGGCTCGGAGGCCGTCGTCTACTTCGGTGTGGCGGCCCCGCCGGTCGGCGTCGAGGTGGGTTCCGAGGAGGTGGCAGCGGCGGGGAGCTTCAGCCTCCAGCCGGGCGTGACACCGTTCGTCGCCCGCTTCCCGCCGCGTTCGCGCGTGCAGGCCGGCGACCCGCTCGAGGTCGGCGTCGACACCTCGCGACTCCAGTTCTTCGACCTCGTCACCGGGTCGGCGATACGCGGATGACGTTCCGCCTCACGACGCGTCCTGGCCACCCGACGTTCGTCGACCTGGCATGGGAGGAGCCACTCGAATCCTGGGACGACGTCCGCATGGTGTCACCGGTGCGGGGCATCTCCCGCCACGTGGTGCGCTTCGTGGCCTTCGGCGATGCGATGTACGCGTTGAAGGAGGAGCAGGAGCGCATCGCCCAGCGCGAGTTCCGGCTGCTGCGCGAGCTGGAGGAGGGTGGCGCGCCGGTGGTGGAGGCCATCGGGGTGGCCACCGGCCGCGTGGCCGGCGACGGCACCGAGCTCGACGCCGTCCTCATCACGCGTCATCTCGACTTCTCCCTTCCCTACCGTGCCCTCTTCGCCGGCCGCTCGATGGTGGACCTGGGTGCCCCGCTGCTCGACGCGCTCGCCCAGCTGTTCGTCCGCCTCCACCTGCTGGGGTTCTTCTGGGGTGACTGCTCACTGTCCAACACCCTGTTCCGGCGCGACGCCGGGGCGCTCACCGCCTTCCTCGTCGACGCCGAGACCGGAGAGCTGCACCCGTCGCTGTCGAACGGCCAGCGCAGCCACGACCTCATGATCGCCGAGGAGAACGTCACCGGCGAGCTGCTCGATCTCGTCGCGGCGGGGAAGTTCGCCACCGACCTCGACCCGGCTGCGCTCGGCGAGGACCTGGTACGGCGCTACCAGGGCCTGTGGTCCGAGCTGACCCGCGAGGAGGTCATCGACGTCAACGAACAGCACCGCATCGACGCCCGCGTGCGGCGGCTGAACGACCTGGGCTTCGACGTGGCCGAGATGGAGCTCGTCGGCGGCGACGACCACTACACGCTGCGGATGCAGACGAGGGTCGTCGAGGCCGGACACCATCGCCGGCGCCTGCTCGCGCTCACGGGGATCGAGGCCGGGGAGAACCAGGCGCGGTTGCTGCTCAACGACATCCTGCGCTACCGGACGTGGTTGGAGCAGCGAGGAGGTGCCCCGGTGGCTGAGGCGGTGGGCGCTGTGCGGTGGCTCGTGGAGGTGTTCGAGCCCACCCTCGCCGCGGTTCCCGAGGAGCTGAAGGGGAAGCTGGTGGCGGCCGAGCTGTTCTGCCAGATCCTGGAGCATCGCTGGCTCCTGTCCGAACGGGCCGGGCTCGATGTCGGCACGCTGGTGGCCGTCGAGGACTACGTCGGCACCGTGCTTCCCTTGCTGCCCGATGAGCGCCTCGTGCTCCCCAGCCCGCCGACCCAACCCGTGCCGATCGTGCCCGGCCCTGGGGTGGACGCGTGACGAACATCTGCCCTACCGGCGGGTAGGCACGGCAGCTAACGTGTGATCAGCATCCGTTTCATCGGAGCTTCACGTGAAGCAAGGGGGAGCACCACCACATGACACGCATCAAGCGCGCCACCGCGCTGGCAGCGGTCGTCTCACTCGGCCTGCTCGCCGCCGCTTGCGGTAGCGACAGCAAGGACACCACCGCCACCACCACTGGAGGTGCCACCACATCTGGTGGCGGCGCCGCGACCACCGCCGGCGAGGCGGCGACCACCACGGCCGCCGCCAAGGAAGGCGGCACCCTGGTGTTCGGCACCTCCGCCGACCCCGTCGTGCTCGACGGCGCCTACGTCAGCGACGGTGAGTCGTTGCGGGTGCTCGACCAGCTCTTCGAGACCCTCGTGACCACCAAGCCCGGTGGCACCGAGATCGTGCCCGAGCTGGCCAAGAGCTGGGAAGGGTCGGCCGACGGCCTCACCTGGACCTTCGAGCTGCAAGAGGGCGTGAAGTTCCACGACGGCACGCCGTTCAACGCCGAAGCGGTCTGCGCCAACTTCGACCGCTGGTACAACTTCAAGGGCGTTCAGCAGAGCGACTCGGTCGCCTACTACTGGATCTCGATCTTCGGTGGTTTCGCCACCAACGAGACCCCCGACCTGCCGCCCAGCCTCTACAAGAGCTGCGAGGCCAAGGACGAGAACACGGCGGCCATCACCATCACCCGGCCCAACGCGGCGTTCATCTCCGGGTTGGCCAACACCAGCTTCGCGATGGCCAGCCCCAAGGCCTTGACCGAGTTCGAAGCCGACAAGGTGACCGGCAGCGGCGAGGCCCCCAAGTTCGAGGGCACGTTCGGCACGGAGCACCCCATCGGCACCGGTCCGTTCAAGTTCGACAAGTGGGTGGTCGGTGACCAGCTCAGCCTGGTCCGCAACGACGACTACTGGGGCACCAAGGCCATCCTCGACGAGGTGATCTTCAAGCCCATCGCTGACGGTCCTTCTCGTCGCCAGGCGCTCGACGCGGGCGACATCCAGGGCTACGACCTCGTGGACCCGGCCGACCGCGACGCCCTGAAGAGCGCCGGCTTCCAGCTGCTCGAGCGGCCGGCCTTCAACGTCGGGTACCTCGGCCTCAACCAGGCCAAGAAGCCACTCGACAACCCGAAGATCCGCCAGGCCATCGCGCACGCGTTGAACCGCCAGGCCCTGCTCACGGCGAAGTACCCGCCAGGGGCCGAGGTGGCGACGCAGTTCCAGCCGCCCGAGCTGTTCGGGTGGTCGGCCGACGTGCCGAAGTACGACTACGACCCGGAGAATGCCAAGGCCCTCATCGAGGAGTACAAGAAGGAGACGGGCGAGACCGAGGTCAACCTCGAGTTCTGGTACCCGACCGACGTCAGCCGGCCCTACATGCCGGACCCGGTCGCCAACTTCCAGGCGTTCCAGGGCGATCTCGAGGCTGCCGGCTTCAAGGTCACACCGAAGTCGGCGCCGTGGCGTCCCGACTACCTGAACGCCGTCCAGAACGGCGACGCCCCGCTGTACCTCATCGGTTGGACGGGTGACTACGGCGATCCCGACAACTTCCTCGGCGTGTTCTTCGGTCAGCAGAAGCCCGAGTGGGGCTTCAACAACCCGGAGATCTTCGACGGGTTGGCGGGGGCCCTGGCCGTCACCGACCAGGCCGAGCGCACGAAGCTGTATGAGGACATGAACAAGAAGATCATGGAGTTCCTGCCTGGAGTGCCCTACGTGCACACCAAGCCGGCCCTGGCCTTCGCGAAGGGTGTCAGCGGCTACCAACCAAGCCCGGTGTCGCTGGAGTCGTTCGCCACGGTCTCACTCGACAGCTAGGACCACAGCAAGGGAGGCCCGGCCGGGTGGCCGGGCCTCCCTTTCATCCCACCATGACCACGTTCATCGCTCGTCGACTGCTGCAGCTGATCCCGATCCTGCTCGGGGTCTCGATCCTGGTGTTCGCCTGGACTCGGGCCCTGCCCGGTGGTCCGGCCCAGTCGCTGCTCGGTGAGCGGGCTTCGCCGGAGGCCGTCGAGCGGTTCCGCCGGGCCTACGGGCTCGACAAGCCCATCATCGTGCAGTACGGCACGTACCTGAAGCAGGTCGTCACCTTCGACTTCGGTCAGTCCATCAAGACCCGCCGGCCCGTCACCACCGAGCTCAAGGACAAGTTCACGGCCACGCTCGAGCTGGCGGCCGCGGCCCTCCTGTTCGCCATCGGGGTCGGCCTTCCGCTCGGGTTCGCCGCGGCGAAGCGACAGGGTTCGTTCGCCGACCACTTCCTCGTGGCGTTCTCGCTCCTCGGCGTGTCGATCCCGGTGTTCTTCCTCGCCTACATGATGAAGTACGTGTTCGCGGTGAAGCTCGGCTGGCTCCCGAGCGTCGGTCGGATCAGCCCCACGCAGGACCTGGACCGCATCACCGGCTTCTACCTGATCGACTCGATCATCACGCTCAACTGGGACGCGTTCTGGGACGCCCCTCTCGACCTCGGCCCACACATCGTCGTCGGTCATCTCCCGGAACCCCGGCGCCCAGCGGGCCTCG
>CAZTVJ010000163.1:0-4144 GCA_964616935.1 uncultured Acidimicrobiales bacterium
CGTCGGGGGCGAGCCAGGAGCCGGGACGAGGCCGTTGCTCCTGCTCCACGGGCTCGGGGAGTCCGCCGCCCACGTGCACCCCGCGGTCGAGGCGTGGCCAGGAGCGGTGTGGTCCCTCGACTTCACCGGTCACGGGGCCTCCACCGTGCCCTCCGGTGGCGGCTACACGGCCGAGGTGCTGATGGGCGACGCCGACGTCGCGCTCGCGCACCTCGGGCCATCCACCGTGCTGGGCCGCGGTCTCGGTGCGTACATCGCGCTGCTCATCGCCGGCGCACGGCCGCACCTGGTGCAGGGCGCGGTGCTCTGGGACGGCCCCGGCATCGCCGGTGGGGGCGTCGGGCCGACGTCGGCCTCGGTGCTCACGATCGACGATGTCAAGCCGACGCCGCCCGACCCGTGGGCGCTGCTCGAGCTGTCGCGCGACGTCCGCCCTCCCGACTACGCCACGTCGTTCGCTCGTCAGGCCACGCAGCTCTCCGGATTGGCCACGCCGATCGCTGTGGCCGCCCGGTGGCGGCCGCCGTGGCTGGAAGCGGTCGTCAACGAAGCCGGCACCGCCGAGCTGAGCATCGAGGAGGCCCTCGCGCTCTACGCCCGGTCCGCCTGACGCCGGGCGAGAGCGCCGTCCACCCGCGCCCGGTTGTAGCGCGGCACCAGGATGCACGGCAGGTTGCAGGCAAGGCCCCCGAGGGCCAGGCCCACCACGATGAACCAAGGGCTCCACAGCGCCAGCACCGGCAGCGCCGCCAGCGCCAGCCAGTGCGTCGCCTCGGCCCGCACGCACTCGGCGCGGTAGCGCACCAGACCACCCTCGTTCGCCGCGGGGAGCCGCTTCTTCGTCAGCCCGCCGAACCACGTCCCCGCCTCCGGAAGGCGGTCCTTCCACCCCCGGATGTGCAACGTGCGCTCGTACCAACGGCCATCGTGCTCGAACGGGCGCAGGCGCAGCAGCCAGCCGTCGCCGGTCAGGGTGGCGACCGGGCGCCGGGACGCCCACCAGCCCACCGCCACGCTCCAGGCGGCCCACACGACGACATCGAGGCCGAGCGCCACCTCCCAGCGGAGCGGGACGAGCATCGGCCTGAGCATACGAACGCAGCCCCCGCAGCAGGCAACGACCAGCGGGTCAGTAGTGTCCGTCGCGTGGCTCCCGCAATGATCGTCGTTGTCAGCTTCGTGCTGATGGAACCGATCACGTACTGCTCGCATCGCTTCGTCATGCACGGGTTGGCCGAGCGCGTCCACCGCAGCCATCACCGGCCAGCCCGTGGATGGTGGGAGGCGAACGACGCGTTCCCCGTCGTCTTCGCCGCGGTGGCGATGATGACCACCGTGTTGGCCTACCAGGGCCTCACCGGGCGGTGGGTGCTGGCCGTCGTCGTCGGCGTGACGCTCTACGGCCTGGCGTATGGCCTGGTCCACGACGTGTACATCCATCGCCGCCTGCCGCTGTTCCGCCGTCGCTACGCGGTCCTCGACCGCCTGGCGGAAGCGCATCGCATCCACCATCTCTACAACGGCGAGCCCTACGGCATGCTCCTCCCGCTGGTGCCCATCGAGCTGCGGCAACGAGCCGCCCGCACCGAACGGGACCCGCTCAACCGCCTGACGTAGTCCATCCTTCGGCCAGCGGGTCCCGGCCGTCCCAGGCGCCCTGTGACCGGTACGGCTCGAAGCGGGCGAAGAGCTCCTCGCCGTACCAGCCGTCTGACCGTGCGCGCCGCACGACGTCCTGGTGCGCGGGGTCGTGGTAGGCGAACGCCTCCATGGCCGCGGCGGACGCCCAGAGGCTGAACGTCGCCTGGCGGCCGACGGGCGCCTCGCCGATGCCCGCCACCGCCAGCAGGCCGGGCGCCTGCTGCACGGCCGCGCTGACCGGACGACCCGCCCGCAGGAACGGCGCCCACCGCGGAAAGCGCACGTCCGCTCGGGTCAGTACGGCCACGGGCCCGCCCGCCCGTCCCGGTGCCATCGCATCGAGGACGTCGACGCCTCGCCAGCGCCCGTGGCCGCCGAGCGCCCGCAGCCGCACGACGTACTGCTCGATGCCGCGCCAGGCGATCGGCGAGCGGCCCAGGAAGTCGTCGAGGGCGTCCTCGTCCTCCCATACGGCGAACATCGCCGTGCGCCCCAGGTCGGCCGAGACACTGGTGGTGCTTCCTCGACTGGTGCCCATCACCCGGAAGAAGCACAGGCCGGGAACCCGATGAAGGCGAGGCCGGTCGGCGCCGAGCCGGGCCAGGACCAGCGGTACTCGCCACACCGGCTCCCGCACCAGGTGGAACGAGGCCACCCGACCCGGCGGCCCGACGCTCGGCCCGACGTACGGGGCGGTCATCGAGGCGGCGGGTAGGTGCGACCCCGCCATGTCGTCTCGGGGCGTACCGTCGCCTGCGTGAGGCGCGCCGCGACCGCCACGTCGGCCAGCGGCGACGCCCAGTAGGCCCAGCCGCCGTGGCGGTAGGCCCGCCGGGTGCCGGCCAGGGTTCCCAGCCGGAGGAGCCCGAGCGCGCCGTCAACCAGGTCGCCCCGGCCCGTGGCGAGCCGGGCGAGCGGCAGAGCCTGGGCCAGCCAGATGACGGCCAGGTCGGCGCCTCGCCACGCCGGCGAGGTGACGTCGGGCATCGGCAGCGAGCGGCCCCAGCCGAGCCAGGCCTCGGCCGCCGAGTCGTACATCCGCACGTCGAACGCGGCGGCACCGTCGAGGAACCCGACCGTCCAGCCCAACGCGGCCAGGTGCCGCGCAAGGGCGATGTCGTCGGTGAGGTGGCCGGCGGCACCGCGGAAGCCGCCCGCGGCCATCAATCGATCACGCCGGAACACCGTGCACTGCCCGTTGGCCATCACCCGTGCGGGCGGCGGTCGATGCGCCGAGCCCGCAGGTCCGAAGCGGTAGACGAGCGTCGTGAGCATGGAGGGGTGCAGGACCTGCTGCAGCCGATCCGGGCACTCCGATCGGCCTCCTGCGGTCAGCAGATCCCACCCATCGAGACGGGATCGTCGCACGAGCGCGGCAAGGAGCCCTGGGCGCGGCACCGTGTCCGCGTCGAGGGTCACCACCCACTCCCCAGTCGCCGCGTGCAGGCCCTGCTGCAGCGCCCAGGGCTTGCCCACCCAGCCCGCGGGCACCGGCACCCCGCGGACGACGGTGGCGCCGGCCGCCGTCGCGAGCGCCGCCGTGCCGTCGCTGCTCTCGTCGTCGACCACGACGAGCTCGTGGGGGGTCGGGTCGGAGGCGAGCGCCTCCAGCAACCGGCCGAGGCGCGCCTCCTCGTCTCGGGCTGGCACCACGACGCTGACGGTGGTCCCGGTCAGTGGAGCAAGGTCCGGCTCGAGCGGTGGCACCCGGTGCGCCGCGCGTGCCAGCCGAGTGGCGGCGACGGCGCCGGCCGTGAGCCGAGCTGCGAGCCAAGCCGCGTGCCCGACCGTTGCGAGCCGAACCACCCTCACCAGCCGTCCTGCTCCACCATCTCGGCGACGATCCGGGCCCCGGTGGCCACGAGGGGGAGCCCGCCGCCCGGGTGGCTCGAACCGCCCACGAGGTACAGCCCCCGCCTGCTGCCGCGGTTGGCGGGGCGCAAGAACGCGGCCCGGCGGCCGTTGGACGAGGTCCCGTAGATCGCCCCGCCCGGCGAGCGGTACCGCGCCTCGAGATCGGCCGGCGTGATCACCTCGGTGAACCGGAGGCGGTCGCGCAGCTCGGTACCGCGGGCCGACAGCACGTCGAGCACGTGGGCACCGTAGGCAGCACCATCACCGCTCCACCCCGCAGGGGCGTTGACCAGCAGGAACCAGTTCTCGCTGCCGGCGGGCGCCTGCGTGGGATCGGTCGTGCTGGACACGCACGCGTAGATCGTCGGGTCCTCGGGCAGTGCTCGGCCGCCGAAGAGCTGAGCGAACTCGGCCCGCTCGTCGCCGGAGAACCACACCGCGTGGTGGGCCACACCAGGGGTCGCACCATCCACCCCGGCCAGGACGATCAGGGCAGAGGTGCTGGGCGCCGCCCGCTGCACCCGGGCCAGCGCGCCATCATCGGCGAGCAGGTCGCGATAGAGGTGATGGGCATCGGTGTTGGCCACGACGACGTCGGCCGCCACATGCGCGCCATCGACCGTGCGTACGCCGGCTACCCGATCGGACG